>CBDETO010000004.1:0-17063 GCA_965243065.1 Bdellovibrionales bacterium | reverse complement strand
ACAGCACTAGTATTAGGATCATTATAGTACTGGCTATTGTTATAGTTATGCCCAACTACATACTATCTTCCACAGGTAGGCGTCGGCTGAAATATTACTAGATAGCATGTGGCAGCCATTTTGATGAATCGGGTGCATACCCTGTGCACTTGTTGAAACTAATGTCCAGGTTAATCAAATTGCCATAGAAAGTGAGGCATATAAGTGCAAAGAAAGTCTGTAAATGGCCACATTTGAATCAATAAAATTAGTTGCGTTATTCAAGAAAGAACATTTTGCTCCTCGCAGGACCAGCACACCCTCCCAAAGTGAAAAATGTCAAATTATCCATTGTAAGTCATTTTTAATGAGTCAAAGTGACATAAAAACAATGTCTATAGCTAGGTTGCAACCTTCTGACCTTGTGCTGGTCCAGGAAAAGGCATACATTGATAATTCTTTTCAGGATCACCCACTTCCTCACAAAAATAAAAAGCATCCAAAGAGTCATTTCTTATGCATGAATTTCTACCAAACGAGTCATAGGCTACTGGCTAGCACCCTGCTACTCCCCATTTGAGACACAAGGCTACAGCATTGACGAAAAGCTCACTTCAGCCATTTCAGTTAAAAATGCATGCACCCCTTCAGTCTGGAAAACTACAGTATGTAGGTCAATAAAACAAGTATGGTTGGTTGGAGAACCAAATAGGTTATAAATGTATGGAATATCAAAACTGAGCTATTTGCACAAGCGAAGCAATGGTCGTGACATACTTAGCAAAATGGGTACGGTGTCTTCAAGCCGATTTCGAAAATTTGCACCCAATGTTATTTCAGTTCTCACAGCACTAGTATTAGGATCATTACAGTACTGGCTATTGTTACAGTTATGCCCAACTTCATACTATCTTCCACAGGTAGGCGTCGGCTGAAATATTACTAGATAGCATGTGGCAGCCATTTTGATGAATCGGGTGCATACCCTGTGCACTTGTTGAAACTAATGTCCAGGTTAATCAAATTGCCATAGAAAGTGAGGTATATAAGTGCAAAGAAAGTCTGTAAATGGCCACATCTGAATCAATAAAATTAGTTGCGTTATTCAAGAAAGAACATTTTGCTCCTCGCAGGACCAGCACACCCTCCCAAAGTGAAAAATGTCAAATTATCCATTGTAAGTCATTTTTAATGAGTCAAAGTGACATAAAAACAATGTCTATAGCTAGGTTGCAACCTTCTGACCTTGTGCTGGTCCAGGAAAAGGCATACATTGATAATTCTTTTCAGGATCACCCACTTCCTCACAAAAATAAAAAGCATCCAAAGAGTCATTTCTTATGCATGAATTTCTACCAAACGAGTCATAGGCTACTGGCTAGCACCCTGCTACTCCCCATTTGAGACACAAGGCTACAGCATTGACGAAAAGCTCACTTCAGCCATTTCAGTTAAAAATGCATGCACCCCTTCAGTCTGGAAAACTACAGTATGTAGGTCAATAAAACAAGTATGGTTGGTTGGAGAACCAAATAGGTTATAAATGTATGGAATATCAAAACTGAGCTATTTGCACAAGCAAAGCAATGGTCGTGACATACTTAGCAAAATGGGTACGGTGTCTTCAAGCCGATTTCGAAAATTTGCACCCAATGTTATTTCAGTTCTCACAGCACTAGTATTAGGATCATTATAGTACTGGCTATTGTTATAGTTATGCCCAACTACATACTATCTTCCACAGGTAGGCGTCGGCTGAAATATTACTAGATAGCATGTGGCAGCCATTTTGATGAATCGGGTGCATACCCTGTGCACTTGTTGAAACTAATGTCCAGGTTAATCAAATTGCCATAGAAAGTGAGGCATATAAGTGCAAAGAAAGTCTGTAAATGGCCACATCTGAATCAATAAAATTAGTTGCGTTATTCAAGAAAGAACATTTTGCTCCTCGCAGGACCAGCACACCCTCCCAAAGTGAAAAATGTCAAATTATCCATTGTAAGTCATTTTTAATGAGTCAAAGTGACATAAAAACAATGTCTATAGCTAGGTTGCAACCTTCTGACCTTGTGCTGGTCCAGGAAAAGGCATACATTGATAATTCTTTTCAGGATCACCCACTTCCTCACAAAAATAAAAAGCATCCAAAGAGTCATTTCTTATGCATGAATTTCTACCAAACGAGTCATAGGCTACTGGCTAGCACCCTGCTACTCCCCATTTGAGACACAAGGCTACAGCATTGACGAAAAGCTCACTTCAGCCATTTCAGTTAAAAATGCATGCACCCCTTCAGTCTGGAAAACTACAGTATGTAGGTCAATAAAACAAGTATGGTTGGTTGGAGAACCAAATAGGTTATAAATGTATGGAATATCAAAACTGAGCTATTTGCACAAGCGAAGCAATGGTCGTGACATACTTAGCAAAATGGGTACGGTGTCTTCAAGCCGATTTCGAAAATTTGCACCCAATCTTATTTCAGTTCTCACAGCACTAGTATTAGGATCATTACAGTACTGGCTATTGTTACAGTTATGCCCAACTTCATACTATCTTCCACAGGTAGGCGTCGGCTGAAATATTACTAGATAGCATGTGGCAGCCATTTTGATGAATCGGGTGCATACCCCGTGCACTTGTTGAAACTAATGTCCAGGTTAATCAAATTGCCATAGAAAGTGAGGTATATAAGTGCAAAGAAAGTCTGTAAATGGCCACATCTGAATCAATAAAATTAGTTGTGTTATTCAAGAAAGAACATTTTGCTCCTCGCAGGACCAGCACACCCTCCCAAAGTGAAAAATGTCAAATTATCCATTGTAAGTCATTTTTAATGAGTCAAAGTGACATAAAAACAATGTCTATAGCTAGGTTGCAACCTTCTGACCTTGTGCTGGTCCAGGAAAAGGCATACATTGATAATTCTTTTCAGGATCACCCACTTCCTCACAAAAATAAAAAGCATCCAAAGAGTCATTTCTTATGCATGAATTTCTACCAAACGAGTCATAGGCTACTGGCTAGCACCCTGCTACTCCCCATTTGAGACACAAGGCTACAGCATTGACGAAAAGCTCACTTCAGCCATTTCAGTTAAAAATGCATACACCCTTCAGTCTGGAAAACTACAGTATGTAGGTCAATAAAACAAGTATGGTTGGTTGGAGAACCAAATAGGTTATAAATGTATGCAATATCAAAACTGAGCTATTTGCACAAGCAAAGCAATGGTCGTGACATACTTAGCAAAATGGGTACGGTGTCTTCAAGCCGATTTCGAAAATTTGCACCCAATGTTATTTCAGTTCTCACAGCACTAGTATTAGGATCATTATAGTACTGGCTATTGTTATAGTTATGCCCAACTACATACTATCTTCCACAGGTAGGCGTCGGCTGAAATATTACTAGATAGCATGTGGCAGCCATTTTGATGAATCGGGTGCATACCCTGTGCACTTGTTGAAACTAATGTCCAGGTTAATCAAATTGCCATAGAAAGTGAGGCATATAAGTGCAAAGAAAGTCTGTAAATGGCCACATTTGAATCAATAAAATTAGTTGCGTTATTCAAGAAAGAACATTTTGCTCCTCGCAGGACCAGCACACCCTCCCAAAGTGAAAAATGTCAAATTATCCATTGTAAGTCATTTTTAATGAGTCAAAGTGACATAAAAACAATGTCTATAGCTAGGTTGCAACCTTCTGACCTTGTGCTGGTCCAGGAAAAGGCATACATTGATAATTCTTTTCAGGATCACCCACTTCCTCACAAAAATAAAAAGCATCCAAAGAGTCATTTCTTATGCATGAATTTCTACCAAACGAGTCATAGGCTACTGGCTAGCACCCTGCTACTCCCCATTTGAGACACAAGGCTACAGCATTGACGAAAAGCTCACTTCAGCCATTTCAGTTAAAAATGCATGCACCCCTTCAGTCTGGAAAACTACAGTATGTAGGTCAATAAAACAAGTATGGTTGGTTGGAGAACCAAATAGGTTATAAATGTATGGAATATCAAAACTGAGCTATTTGCACAAGCGAAGGAATGGTCGTGACATACTTAGCAAAATGGGTACGGTGTCTTCAAGCCGATTTTGAAAATTTGCACCCAATGTTATTTAAGTTCTCACAGCACTAGTATTAGGATCATTACAGTACTGGCTATTGTTACAGTTATGCCCAACTTCATACTATTTTCTACAGGTAGGCGTCGGCTGAAATATTACTAGATAGCATGTGGCAGCCATTTTGATGAATCGGGTGCATACCCTGTGCACTTGTTGAAACTAATGTCCAGGTTAATCAAATTGCCATAGAATGTGAGGTATATAAGTGCAAAGAAAGTCTGTAAATGGCCACATCTGAATCAATAAAATTAGTTGCGTTATTCAAGAAAGAACATTTTGCTCCTCGCAAGACCAGCACACCCTCCCAAAGTGAAAAATGTCAAATTATCCATTGTAAGTCATTTTTAATGAGTCAAAGTGACATAAAAACAATGTCTATAGCTAGGTTGCAACCTTCTGACCTTGTGCTGGTCCAGGAAAAGGCATACATTGATAATTCTTTTCAGGATCACCCACTTCCTCACAAAAATAAAAAGCATCCAAAGAGTCATTTCTTATGCATGAATTTCTACCAAACGAGTCATAGGCTACTGGCTAGCACCCTGCTACTCCCCATTTGAGACACAAGGCTACAGCATTGACGAAAAGCTCACTTCAGCCATTTCAGTTAAAAATGCATGCACCCCTTCAGTCTGGAAAACTACAGTATGTAGGTCAATAAAACAAGTATGGTTGGTTGGAGAACCAAATAGGTTATAAATGTATGGAATATCAAAACTGAGCTATTTGCACAAGCAAAGCAATGGTCGTGACATACTTAGCAAAATGGGTACGGTGTCTTCAAGCCGATTTCGAAAATTTGCACCCAATGTTATTTCAGTTCTCACAGCACTAGTATTAGGATCATTATAGTACTGGCTATTGTTATAGTTATGCCCAACTACATACTATCTTCCACAGGTAGGCGTCGGCTGAAATATTACTAGATAGCATGTGGCAGCCATTTTGATGAATCGGGTGCATACCCTGTGCACTTGTTGAAACTAATGTCCAGGTTAATCAAATTGCCATAGAAAGTGAGGCATATAAGTGCAAAGAAAGTCTGTAAATGGCCACATTTGAATCAATAAAATTAGTTGCGTTATTCAAGAAAGAACATTTTGCTCCTCGCAGGACCAGCACACCCTCCCAAAGTGAAAAATGTCAAATTATCCATTGTAAGTCATTTTTAATGAGTCAAAGTGACATAAAAACAATGTCTATAGCTAGGTTGCAACCTTCTGACCTTGTGCTGGTCCAGGAAAAGGCATACATTGATAATTCTTTTCAGGATCACCCACTTCCTCACAAAAATAAAAAGCATCCAAAGAGTCATTTCTTATGC
Source organism: Bdellovibrionales bacterium (assembly GCA_965243065.1). Classification (GTDB taxonomy): domain Bacteria; phylum Bdellovibrionota; class Bdellovibrionia; order Bdellovibrionales; family UBA1609; genus JANQSP01. The sequence continues at coordinate 11,621 of CBDETO010000004.1, read as the reverse complement.
ATGAATTTCTACCAAACGAGTCATAGGCTACTGGCTAGCACCCTGCTACTCCCCATTTGAGACACAAGGCTACAGCATTGACGAAAAGCTCACTTCAGCCATTTCAGTTAAAAATGCATGCACCCCTTCAGTCTGGAAAACTACAGTATGTAGGTCAATAAAACAAGTATGGTTGGTTGGAGAACCAAATAGGTTATAAATGTATGGAATATCAAAACTGAGCTATTTGCACAAGCGAAGGAATGGTCGTGACATACTTAGCAAAATGGGTACGGTGTCTTCAAGCCGATTTTGAAAATTTGCACCCAATGTTATTTAAGTTCTCACAGCACTAGTATTAGGATCATTACAGTACTGGCTATTGTTACAGTTATGCCCAACTTCATACTATTTTCTACAGGTAGGCGTCGGCTGAAATATTACTAGATAGCATGTGGCAGCCATTTTGATGAATCGGGTGCATACCCTGTGCACTTGTTGAAACTAATGTCCAGGTTAATCAAATTGCCATAGAATGTGAGGTATATAAGTGCAAAGAAAGTCTGTAAATGGCCACATCTGAATCAATAAAATTAGTTGCGTTATTCAAGAAAGAACATTTTGCTCCTCGCAAGACCAGCACACCCTCCCAAAGTGAAAAATGTCAAATTATCCATTGTAAGTCATTTTTAATGAGTCAAAGTGACATAAAAACAATGTCTATAGCTAGGTTGCAACCTTCTGACCTTGTGCTGGTCCAGGAAAAGGCATACATTGATAATTCTTTTCAGGATCACCCACTTCCTCACAAAAATAAAAAGCATCCAAAGAGTCATTTCTTATGCATGAATTTCTACCAAACGAGTCATAGGCTACTGGCTAGCACCCTGCTACTCCCCATTTGAGACACAAGGCTACAGCATTGACGAAAAGCTCACTTCAGCCATTTCAGTTAAAAATGCATACACCCTTCAGTCTGGAAAACTACAGTATGTAGGTCAATAAAACAAGTATGGTTGGTTGGAGAACCAAATAGGTTATAAATGTATGCAATATCAAAACTGAGCTATTTGCACAAGCAAAGCAATGGTCATGACATACTTAGCAAAATGGGTACGGTGTCTTCAAGCCGATTTCAAAAATTTGCACCCAATGTTATTTCAGTTCCCACAGCACTAGTATTAGGATCATTATAGTACTGGCTATTGTTATAGTTATGCCCAACTACATACTATCTTCCACAGGTAGGCGTCGGCTGAAATATTACTAGATAGCATGTGGCAGCCATTTTGATGAATCGGGTGCATACCCTGTGCACTTGTTGAAACTAATGTCCAGGTTAATCAAATTGCCATAGAAAGTGAGGCATATAAGTGCAAAGAAAGTCTGTAAATGGCCACATCTGAATCAATAAAATTAGTTGCGTTATTCAAGAAAGAACATTTTGCTCCTCGCAGGACCAGCACACCCTCCCAAAGTGAAAAATGTCAAATTATCCATTGTAAGTCATTTTTAATGAGTCAAAGTGACATAAAAACAATGTCTATAGCTAGGTTGCAACCTTCTGACCTTGTGCTGGTCCAGGAAAAGGCATACATTGATAATTCTTTTCAGGATCACCCACTTCCTTACAAAAATAAAAAGCATCCAAAGAGTCATTTCTTATGCATGAATTTCTACCAAACGAGTCATAGGCTACTGGCTAGCACCCTGCTACTCCCCATTTGAGACACAAGGCTACAGCATTGACGAAAAGCTCACTTCAGCCATTTCAGTTAAAAATGCATGCACCCCTTCAGTCTGGAAAACTACAGTATGTAGGTCAATAAAACAAGTATGGTTGGTTGGAGAACCAAATAGGTTATAAATGTATGGAATATCAAAACTGAGCTATTTGCACAAGCGAAGCAATGGTCGTGACATACTTAGCAAAATGGGTACGGTGTCTTCAAGCCGATTTCGAAAATTTGCACCCAATCTTATTTCAGTTCTCACAGCACTAGTATTAGGATCATTACAGTACTGGCTATTGTTTCAGATATGCCCAACTTCATACTATCTTCCACAGGTAGGCGTCGGCTGAAATATTACTAGATAGCATGTGGCAGCCATTTTGATGAATCGGGTGCATACCCTGTGCACTTGTTGAAACTAATGTCCAGGTTAATCAAATTGCCATAGAAAGTGAGGCATATAAGTGCAAAGAAAGTCTGTAAATGGCCACATCTGAATCAATAAAATTAGTTGCGTTATTCAAGAAAGAACATTTTGCTCCTCGCAGGACCAGCACACCCTCCCAAAGTGAAAAATGTCAAATTATCCATTGTAAGTCATTTTTAATGAGTCAAAGTGACATAAAAACAATGTCTATAGCTAGATTGCAACCTTCTGACCTTGTGCTGGTCCAGGAAAAGGCATACATTGATAATTCTTTTCAGGATCACCCACTTCCTCACAAAAATAAAAAGCATCCAAAGAGTCATTTCTTATGCATGAATTTCTACCAAACGAGTCATAGGCTACTGGCTAGCACCCTGCTACTCCCCATTTGAGACACAAGGCTACAGCATTGACGAAAAGCTCACTTCAGCCATTTCAGTTAAAAATGCATGCACCCCTTCAGTCTGGAAAACTACAGTATGTAGGTCAATAAAACAAGTATGGTTGGTTGGAGAACCAAATAGGTTATAAATGTATGGAATATCAAAACTGAGCTATTTGCACAAGCGAAGCAATGGTCGTGACATACTTAGCAAAATGGGTACGGTGTCTTCAAGCCGATTTCAAAAATTTGCACCCAATGTTATTTTAGTTCTCACAGCACTAGTATTAGGATCATTACAGTACTGGCTATTGTTACAGTTATGCCCAACTTCATACTATCTTCCACAGGTAGGCGTCGGCTGAAATATTACTAGATAGCATGTGGCAGCCATTTTGATGAATCGGGTGCATACCCCGTGCACTTGTTGAAACTAATGTCCAGGTTAATCAAATTGCCATAGAAAGTGAGGCATATAAGTGCAAAGAAAGTCTGTAAATGGCCACATCTGAATCAATAAAATTAGTTGCGTTATTCAAGAAAGAACATTTTGCTCCTCGCAGGACCAGCACACCCTCCCAAAGTGAAAAATGTCAAATTATCCATTGTAAGTCATTTTTAATGAGTCAAAGTGACATAAAAACAATGTCTATAGCTAGGTTGCAACCTTCTGACCTTGTGCTGGTCCAGGAAAAGGCATACATTGATAATTCTTTTCAGGATCACCCACTTCCTCACAAAAATAAAAAGCATCCAAAGAGTCATTTCTTATGCATGAATTTCTACCAAACGAGTCATAGGCTACTGGCTAGCACCCTGCTACTCCCCATTTGAGACACAAGGCTACAGCATTGACGAAAAGCTCACTTCAGCCATTTCAGTTAAAAATGCATGCACCCCTTCAGTCTGGAAAACTACAGTATGTAGGTCAATAAAACAAGTATGGTTGGTTGGAGAACCAAATAGGTTATAAATGTATGCAATATCAAAACTGAGCTATTTGCACAAGCAAAGCAATGGTCATGACATACTTAGCAAAATGGGTACGGTGTCTTCAAGCCGATTTCAAAAATTTGCACCCAATGTTATTTCAGTTCCCACAGCACTAGTATTAGGATCATTATAGTACTGGCTATTGTTATAGTTATGCCCAACTACATACTATCTTCCACAGGTAGGCGTCGGCTGAAATATTACTAGATAGCATGTGGCAGCCATTTTGATGAATCGGGTGCATACCCTGTGCACTTGTTGAAACTAATGTCCAGGTTAATCAAATTGCCATAGAAAGTGAGGCATATAAGTGCAAAGAAAGTCTGTAAATGGCCACATCTGAATCAATAAAATTAGTTGCGTTATTCAAGAAAGAACATTTTGCTCCTCGCAGGACCAGCACACCCTCCCAAAGTGAAAAATGTCAAATTATCCATTGTAAGTCATTTTTAATGAGTCAAAGTGACATAAAAACAATGTCTATAGCTAGGTTGCAACCTTCTGACCTTGTGCTGGTCCAGGAAAAGGCATACATTGATAATTCTTTTCAGGATCACCCACTTCCTCACAAAAATAAAAAGCATCCAAAGAGTCATTTCTTATGCATGAATTTCTACCAAACGAGTCATAGGCTACTGGCTAGCACCCTGCTACTCCCCATTTGAGACACAAGGCTACAGCATTGACGAAAAGCTCACTTCAGCCATTTCAGTTAAAAATGCATGCACCCCTTCAGTCTGGAAAACTACAGTATGTAGGTCAATAAAACAAGTATGGTTGGTTGGAGAACCAAATAGGTTATAAATGTATGCAATATCAAAACTGAGCTATTTGCACAAGCGAAGCAATGGTCGTGACATACTTAGCAAAATGGGTACGGTGTCTTCAAGCCGATTTCGAAAATTTGCACCCAATCTTATTTCAGTTCTCACAGCACTAGTATTAGGATCATTACAGTACTGGCTATTGTTTCAGATATGCCCAACTTCATACTATCTTCCACAGGTAGGCGTCGGCTGAAATATTACTAGATAGCATGTGGCAGCCATTTTGATGAATCGGGTGCATACCCCGTGCACTTGTTGAAACTAATGTCCAGGTTAATCAAATTGCCATAGAAAGTGAGGCATATAAGTGCAAAGAAAGTCTGTAAATGGCCACATCTGAATCAATAAAATTAGTTGCGTTATTCAAGAAAGAACATTTTGCTCCTCGCAGGACCAGCACACCCTCCCAAAGTGAAAAATGTCAAATTATCCATTGTAAGTCATTTTTAATGAGTCAGAGTGACATAAAAACAATGTCTATAGCTAGATTGCAACCTTCTGACCTTGTGCTGGTCCAGGAAAAGGCATACATTGATAATTCTTTTCAGGATCACCCACTTCCTCACAAAAATAAAAAGCATCCAAAGAGTCATTTCTTATGCATGAATTTCTACCAAACGAGTCATAGGCTACTGGCTAGCACCCTGCTACTCCCCATTTGAGACACAAGGCTACAGCATTGACGAAAAGCTCACTTCAGCCATTTCAGTTAAAAATGCATGCACCCCTTCAGTCTGGAAAACTACAGTATGTAGGTCAATAAAACAAGTATGGTTGGTTGGAGAACCAAATAGGTTATAAATGTATGCAATATCAAAACTGAGCTATTTGCACAAGCGAAGCAATGGTCATGACATACTTAGCAAAATGGGTACGGTGTCTTCAAGCCGATTTTGAAAATTTGCACCCAATGTTATTTCAGTTCTCACAGCACTAGTATTAGGATCATTACAGTACTGGCTATTGTTATAGTTATGCCCAACTTCATACTATCTTCCACAGGTAGGCGTCAGCTGAAATATTACTAGATAGCATGTGGCAGCCATTTTGATGAATCGGGTGCATACCCTGTGCACTTGTTGAAACTAATGTCCAGGTTAATCAAATTGCCATAGAAAGTGAGGTATATAAGTGCAAAGAAAGTCTCTAAATGGCCACATCTGAATCAATAAAATTAGTTGCGTTATTCAAGAAAGAACATTTTGCTCCTCGCAGGACCAGCACACCCTCCCAAAGTGAAAAATGTCAAATTATCCATTGTAAGTCATTTTTAATGAGTCAAAGTGACATAAAAACAATGTCTATAGCTAGGTTGCAACCTTCTGACCTTGTGCTGGTCCAGGAAAAGGCATACATTGATAATTCTTTTCAGGATCACCCACTTCCTCACAAAAATAAAAAGCATCCAAAGAGTCATTTCTTATGCATGAATTTCTACCAAACGAGTCATAGGCTACTGGCTAGCACCCTGCTACTCCCCATTTGAGACACAAGGCTACAGCATTGACGAAAAGCTCACTTCAGCCATTTCAGTTAAAAATGCATGCACCCCTTCAGTCTGGAAAACTACAGTATGTAGGTCAATAAAACAAGTATGGTTGGTTGGAGAACCAAATAGGTTATAAATGTATGGAATATCAAAACTGAGCTATTTGCACAAGCGAAGCAATGGTCGTGACATACTTAGCAAAATGGGTACGGTGTCTTCAAGCCGATTTCGAAAATTTGCACCCAATCTTATTTCAGTTCTCACAGCACTAGTATTAGGATCATCATAGTACTGGCTATTGTTATAGTTATGTCCAACTTTATACTATCTTCCACAGGTAGGCGTCGGCTGAAATATTACTAGATAGCATGTGGCAGCCATTTTGATGAATCGGGTGCATACCCCGTGCACTTGTTGAAACTAATGTCCAGGTTAATCAAATTGCCATAGAAAGTGAGGCACATAAGTGCAAAGAAAGTCTGTAAATGGCCACATCTGAATCAATAAAATTAGTTGCGTTATTCAAGAAAGAACATTTTGCTCCTTGCAGGACCAGCACACCCTCCCAAAGTGAAAAATGTCAAATTATCCATTGTAAGTCATTTTTAATGAGTCAAAGTGACATAAAAACAATGTCTATAGCTAGGTTGCAACCTTCTGACCTTGTGCTAGTCCAGGAAAAGGCATACATTGATAACTCTTTTCAGGACCACCTACTTCCTCCCAAAAATAAAAAACACCCAAAGATCCATTTCTTATACATGAATTTCTACCAAGCAAGTCATAGGCTACTGGCTAGCACCCTGCTACTCCCCATTTGAGACACAAAGCTACACCATTGACGAAAAGCTGACTGCAGTCATTTTGGTTAAAAAATCATGCATCTATGCAGAGAACTAAAAGTAGAAAAGAAAGGTATCCAGTCAAAATACTTAGTACTTAATGGGCAAACTGTAGCTTTCACATGATTCTAATATGGTACAAGGATTTTGTACAAACTGTTTAGCAAAATGACTTGCATGAATGACACATGTCATTGTACCATGGCACTGGACTCCTGTAAAGCAAGTTACATGTCTTACAGGCTTGCTCCATGACTTTATAATTTTACCAACAAGAACTGGGAGTGAAGGCAATTTGACTTTGTAGGGATTGAAAAAGTATGCTATCTTTTCTTTACCTGAGGATTTTAGTATCAGTACAGTAGCATGATATTTACCATGATTATCTCTGTATTTATTTTCCATTATGTGTCCAAAAAACACGCCATAATTGGCTTTTGACTGCCTAAACTTTTTGACAGCAGTTGATACAGAGCAAGACATATGAAAATCTGAACATTTCTCCATTTGTACCTGTTTCTTCTTTGCTACCTTACCTTTGAAAGATATCCATTTGTCGTGTATGTAAATTCTCTTACCTGTTGCAACAGCAATGTCTGTTAGTTCACCAGCAATTTGTCCAATTAAAAAGTATCTCCTTGTCCAGTGAGTCTTTTTAACTTTGTCCATTTTCCAGTAGTAGATGTGATGTGTTTCCTCTGAGACTGAAGAATGAACTGAATGAGCCCAGTCATTTGCCTGTCTTTTATACATAACCTAAACAAAAGGTGACAAGGTGATATTCACACTTTGACAGTTCTCTGATCAAATTTTTGTCACCTTTGACTGAGGTGTGAATTGACAATGTCACACTGTTAAGATCACTGACTGAAGTGTGAATTGATAATGTCACACTGTTAAGGTGTGAATTAGTTGGATCAAGGTGTAAAATTTTAATGAGCTAAAAGTTGTATTTGTATTACAGAAATTTATTAAAATTAGAAAATTATTAATTATAATGAACAAAATTAATGAAAAAACTAAATTTTATCACATTTCCTTATGAGATACTTCATTTAAAAGGTCTAATTACAGAGAATAAGATTATGTAACTTACCATCACAAAGTATAACTTCCTTAAATTAAAAATAGAGGAAGTTACCATTACATCCAGTAACTTCTTTATATTCTGAAATAAAGGAACTTTCCCAAAGGAATGGTAACTTCTTTAATTTCGAAATAAAGGAACTTACTACAAGCAATGGGTAACTTCTTTGATTTGAAAACAGAAGCACTTACCAGTCAACCTAACCATAAAATAGTAAGTTCCTTAATTCTAAAACAGAGGAACTTACCATCACAAAGTATAACTTCCTTCAATTGAAAAATGGAGGAACTTTCCATTACATTTGGTAAATTTTTTATTTTTTCAAAATTAAGGAACTTACCACAAGGAATGGTACCTTCTTGAATTTTTAAAATAGAGGAACTTTACTGTCAAAATGGTAACATCCTTTATGAACCTTCTTCTCGGATCAAATGGAAGGAACTTTCCACTAGTACTGGTAAGTTCTTTCCAGCTTAAGTTAAAGGGACTTACCACTCCCACTGGTAACTACCTGTATTACAGAAATAATCAGTCAGATATATTAAAACATGTGCAGAATTAACAAAGAAATCTAGCCCAAAAATGTTATCAAAGTGTAATTTTGTCCTTATTGGTTAGTTTACATAGGATTTTAAGCATTTTAAAACTAAAAATTATCTTGATTCTCTAAAATATGGCCATGAAAATATATAGGGTCCTCTCCCTAACCCTAACCCTAAGCTTAACCATAACCTTAATCCAAGGACATGGGGGTCTTAGGGATATGAGGGCCTTTAGGGACACCCCAAAAAAAATTAAGGAAATTACCAAAAACTTTGTTTTTTTTGTGTACTATTTTTTTTTTCTTTACAGAATATAAATTAGAATTACACATCTGGAAGGTAGCACTTCGAAATTTTAAGAAAATGTGAAAAAATGCAAAAAATGAAGGAAGTTACCAGTGGCAAATCCCTGGCCTCAAAATTGAGAGGCAACACCAAAAGTATTACAAAATAAAGGAAATTACCCAAAAAATTGCTAAAAATTAAGGAACTTACCAAAAAAGTGGTAAGTTCCTTAATTCTGATGCAATCCAACTCACCATCACAAACCTCTGAAACAGTGTAACTTGCCATCACAAACCTGTAACTTCCTTAATTTGAACATAGAGGAACTTACCGTCATACTTGGCAACTTCTTTAAATTTGTAAATGAGGAACTTACCACAAACAAGGGTAACTTCTTTATTTTTGAAATAAAGGAACTTACCACATCTGTTTCAGGTTAAATAGAAGGAAGTTACAACTGAGACTGGTAACTTCTTTCCAAAACAAACTAAAGGAAATTACCAAAAACTTTGTTTTTTTTAAATAAATTTTTTTTTTCTTTACAGAATATAAATTAGAATTATACATCTGGAAGGTAACACTTTGAAATTTTTATAAAATGTGAAAAAATGCAAAAAATGAAGGAAGTTACCAGTGGCAAATCCCTGGCCTCAAAATTGAGAGGCAACACCAAAAGTATTACAAAATAAAGGAAATTACCCAAAAAATTGCTGAAAATTAAGGAACTTACCAAAAAAGTGGTAAGTTCCTTAATTCTGATGCAATCCAACTCACCATCACAAACCTCTGAAACAGTGTAACTTGCCATCACAAACCTGTAACTTCCTTAATTTGAACATAGAGGAACTTTCCATCATACTTGGCAACTTCTTTAAATTTGTAAATGAGGAACTTACCACAAACAAGGGTAACTTCTTTATTTTTGAAATAAAGGAACTTACCACATCTGTTTCAGGTTAAATAGAAGGAAGTTACAACTGAGACTGGTAACTTCTTTCCAAAACAAACTAAAGGAAATTACCAAAAACTTTGTTTTTTTTGTATACTATTTTCTTTTTCTTTACAGAATATAAATAAGAATTACACATCTGGAAGGTAACACTTTGAAATTTTTATAAAATGTGAAAAAATGCAAAAAATGAAGGAAGTTACCAATGGCAAATCCCTGGCCTCAAAATTGAGAGGCAACACCAAAAGTATTACAAAATAAAGGAAATTACCCAAAAAATTGCTAAAAATTAAGGAACTTACCAAAAAAGTGGTAAGTTCCTTAATTCTGATGCAATCCAACTCACCATCACAAACCTCTGAAACAGTGTAACTTGCCATCACAAACCTGTAACTTCCTTAATTTGAACATAGAAGAACTTTCCATCATACTTGGCAACTTCTTTAAATTTGTAAATGAGGAACTTACCACAAACAAGGGTAACTTCTTTATTTTTGAAATAAAGGAACTTACCACATCTGTTTCAGGTTAAATAGAAGGAAGTTACAACTGAGACTGGTAACTTCTTTCCAAAACAAACTAAAGGAAATTACCACTACAAACTGTAACTTCTTTAAATTGAAATAGAGCAACTTACCATAAACAATGGTAACATCTTTAATTTTGAAATAGAAGAAGTTACCTAATCTTGTTCAGGTCAAGTAAAAGGAACTTACAATTTGCACTGGTATCTTCTTTCCATCACAAACTATAGGAAATTACCACTACAAACTGTAGGTTACTTAAACTGAAAATAGAGGAACTTACCATGACAATTTTTTTCATCACAAACTAAAGCAACTTACCACTGTCAATGGTAAGTACCTGTTCCACACAAAACAGCCAAAATATCCCAAATTGAAGAAGGCCTGGTGCCCTTACTAAATATGCGAGATGTCCAGCGCCACTTTTCTACAAAGACATGAACCTGACCTTTTAAAATGATGGGTTAGTTACAGTCCTAAGTGATTTACAGACCCCATTCCAGCCATTTGAATTTCCGAAAAAAGTGTTAAAAGTGGTCTTCAGTGTAAAAATTTAAATTGAAGCAGGAGCTTCAGACTCAGTATTTTTAGAAAGCAGGGGATCCTCTGAGTTACCTAAAAGTGGTACATTCAGGAAATTTTGATTTCAAGTGTAAATCGAGGAGCTTTGAACTTGATGTATTGTTGGATTTTTGAAAATAATGCACTTTTGCAGGAGCTTCTAACAGGTGTTCTAATTGCATAGTGGCTTTGGAAACAGCATTTTTCTGAAGCAGAGGACCCTCCCAGCCAGCTGGAAGTGGTACGTTTCAGATATATTTATTCTAAGTGCCAATCGAAGAGCCATGAAATAGCCTCCAAAAATGGTCTATTTCTCTATTTTTCACACTTTTGCAGTTTCGAAGGCTGTTCTAATTGCACAAGAGCTTAAGTAAGAGTATTTTTGTAAAGCATGTAACCCTCTGAGTTGGATAGAGGTGAAACATCCTGGAAATATTGCATACAAGAGCAAATCGAGGCTCCTGAAGCCCTCCAGAAGTGGCTTTTCTCTATGTTTCTGGCCCTAAGATCCAGTCTAATAACCTTTTCAGTCCGGAACCCCCATAGTTATGAAGAGTCCTACCCAATGCATCAACACATATGTGTGGGTCTTTAAAATTTTCTTTCTTTTTTTTTTTTTTTTTTTTTTATAAGTTTTAGAGTAACTTTAAAAATATCCCAAATTGAAGAAGGCCTGGTGCCCTTACTAAATATGCGAGATGTCCAGCGCCACTTTTCTACAAAGACATGAACCTGACCTTTTAAAATGATGGGTTAGTTACAGTCCTAAGTGATTTACAGACCCCATTCCAGCCATTTGAATTTCCGAAAAAAGTGTTAAAAGTGGTCTTCAGTGTAAAAATTTAAATTGAAGCAGGAGCTTCAGACTCAGTATTTTTAGAAAGCAGGGGATCCTCTGAGTTACCTAAAAGTGGTACATTCAGGAAATTTTGATTTCAAGTGTAAATCGAGGAGCTTTGAACTTGATGTATTGTTGGATTTTTGAAAATAATGCACTTTTG
>CBDETO010000003.1:0-50895 GCA_965243065.1 Bdellovibrionales bacterium | reverse complement strand
TGTTCACCTGTTAAGCTATTTTTAGCAAAGCGAAACTCGTTATAATTAAAAAAACGTTTAGAGCCATTAAGAAGAGTAAGACTTTGCTTTTCTTTTACAGCTTTATGTAATTCGTGCCATATAGTTACTAGCCTAGGAAAATCATGCATAAAAATATCTATCATGTACTGTAGAGTAGGTTTTAAAGTCTGATCTCCAACAGTACGTGCTAATGAAGTAGCTGATGCTCCATACATAATACTTAGTACACAAACTTTTCCAATAAAACGCTCACGCTTAGTAATTTCTTTTTTATTAAAAGCTTTTCTAGCAAATTCAGTATAAAAATCATAGCCTTCAACAAGTTTGCTTAGAAGCTCAGTATATTTAGCAAGGTATAACAGCATTCTAAATTCTATTTGTCGATAGTCTATTTGAAGAAGACAAGGTTTTCTAGTAGGTATTATAAGATTTCTTAATAAAAAATTGATATCTGAAAGTTTAGTAACTGTAGGTACTGATTGTGTCCGTGGAAAATTTAAAACTCCAATACCATAGCTTTTAGCACGACCAGATTTTGTTCCAAAATGGACTAAATTTGGAGATGCAAAGCCTTTATGCTGTCTCAAATAGATAGTGTTTAGTTTTTTATACCCTGTAGAGTTTAATTCGTCTCTAAATTTTAGCATTGTTTTTTGCTTATCATTTAAACTTTCATATTTTAAAGCTATTGCTTTTTTATTTACTGAATCTAGATCAGGTTCACCAGGATTTTTAACTTTATTTAGATACTTTAAAACTTGTAGAGGACTTCTGGGGTTTAAAGCAAATGTTTTTTCAAATTCAGATTCTAAACGAAGTTTCAGCTTATCAGCAGTGTTTTTTAAGCTATATAAAAGATCAGTATTGATCTTTAAAGGCCTTAAATTAAGCATAGTAGTGGCATGCTGGTACAATATTTCTTGTCTTAAACTAATAGGTGCATGAGCTTCTAATTTTTCAAACAACTGAGCGCATAATATAGTATCCATTTTACAATAATATTTCAAATCGTTCATGTTTTGTCTGTATATAGGTGTATTTTTTTCTGGTTTAGACTTAAAGTATTTTATTAATTCTTTACCCCTAGAATACTTTTTACTTCTAAGTTTCCAATAAATAGCACAAGCTTCTAAAGAAGACTTTTTATTTTCATTAGGTCCTCCTAAAAATCTGCTTAAAGCAGCTGTGCATACAAATAAAGTTTTTGAAATATCAAAACCTATTCGCTGTAAAACCATAGCTTCAAAAGATACATTATGACCTATAATAACTTTTTCAAACTCAGTAATATTATAAGCCTTTAAAAAAGATTTTTCTAAAGGCTTTACAGCTAAAGTAAGAATTTTAAACTCTGCATTTTGAATATATTTATAGGCACCAACTTTTTTTAAGTCAGTGCCTGATTTAGTCTCAAAATCTAGAAAAAATTCCGAATGAGTATTTAATTGTTCAAGCATATTACTCAGCTTCATTCTGAGCCTCCGCTATTTTTGAAGCCCATTCAGAGTCTTCACCTTTTGCTGGATTATGCGTAAGGATATAAATTTTTTGTGGCCAGCATCCAAGCTTTTCTTGCTCAGCATAATAAGCCATTTTAATTTTTATTAGCACTATATCGCCTCCATATACTACAAATTTAGGTTTATCACTAAGATCTGGGGATTCGTTATCTTCAAGATCTGGTTTAAAACTTTGAATAGCTCCATCTATTTCTGTTTCTATAATAGCATGAAAACCAGAGCTTAAAGAAAGAAAAGTTACTTTATTTGGATCACCATATTTTTCATTATCTTTTAACTTAGCCTTTAAAAGACTTTCTATTACCTTAGATTTCTGAGCTTGTGCTATAGGACTCCCTGCAACAGCTCTTGCAACAGCTTGTTTAAAATCTTCATGAGCTTCTGAGCCTTTTACAAGTTCTAGACTCCCAGAAAATTTGTTATACTTATCTCGTCTATTAAAAGACGAGTAAGCCACTTTGACATTTTTTAATACTACAGTTACTTGATCGTGCATTTTTTGCCTCCTTTTTATTTAATTAAATGTTACTTTTGCACATTCAGCTGTTGTATATACGACTAAAAAAGCTGTAATACATATTATAACAACAGCATATAACTCTTCATTTGACATAAAAACCTCCTTTCAATTATAGTATATTATCTATGAATAAAAAACTTCATGATCTTTTTTTATTTCTGAAATCAATGCAGTATGTTCATTAGTAATCCTAAAAAAATATGCATATATTGTCTTATCATTAGAATCTCTAGCAAACCTATAACAAGCTTGTAGGTATGTTGCAGGTGAAAAAGATAACTCTATAAAATAGCAAGTGTCACAGTTTTGAATATTAACTCCTTCTGAGCCAGTGCTCATAGATATAACTAGATAGCCTTCTTCTTTATTATTAAATTCTGTTATTAACTTCATTCTTTCAGTAGTAGATTGGCCTCCAATTATATTTTTACAATTAAGTATTTCAGTCATTTGTTGCGTAACTGTAATATGATGAGTAAAAAAAACTGCTTTTTTAGCTAGCGAATTATGTTTTATATAAGATCTGAACACTTCTAGTTTTTCAAGACCTTTAGCCTTTCTATCTAAACTTGTTTGCTCAAAGCATGGAGTATTTAATACTGGTACGAATTTAGTAGCATCTTTATTAGTAGGTTTTTTAATATATTTTTTAATGCCTCTATCTATGTCTATAAAATTCTTTATTACAGTAACTTTTCTTACATTTTTACTAGTATTTACAGATGAATTTTCAACATGCTTTAATAAATGTTTTATATTAGTAGTATGCCTAGCATTTATATAATGGCCTCTAAAAAGATATGCACCACAAAATTTGATTCTAAACTCTAGCAGAGAACCTGTGTATTCTCCACATATTTTTAAAGGCCAATATAAAGACTCAGCATTAGCTCTAATAAGTGTAGCACTTAGAAAATAAACATATTCAGCTTGTTTAGCTAAACGAATAATAGCTTTACCTTTTCTGGTATTCCAGCTTCCAATATGTTGGCACTCATCTATAATAAGCACTTTTATTCTTTTCTTAAGATGACTATATTGATCTATTTTATATGCTTGAGCATAGTTAACAACAGCTGCTGAAGTATAGCCTATGTTTTCGCCTTCATGTAGCCAATCCAACATATTAGATTTTTTACAAATAACCAATGTTGGTAATTTTAATTTTTTAGCTACAGATAAGCTAGTGATAGTTTTGCCTAGTCCAGCTCCTAAAGTTAGGAAAGCTTTTTTTCTTTCTAAAAGTTGTTTAACAGCTTCTATTTGATAGGTTTTTAATTGTTTTTGCATAAATAAATTATAACATATTATTATTAAAAAAGAAACTATTTTTTATTCTTTTAAATACTCTGTTAAATCAAATTCAAAGTATCTACTTTTTTTACCATTAAAATATGAGTTACTTATTCTCGAAAAATAACGACTTTCTGAGAACTTTTTATAGACATGAGAAATATTCATTTTTAAAAATCGTTCATTAAAGTTTCTAAATTCTGTGCAATAAATACGGAGCCTCTTTTCATGTAATTTAAGCCCTAAAGGAATTATAGCATTTCTATTAAATTCATTTTTAAGTATCTGCACTACAGTTTTAATACTTGAATCTCCAGTAAAAACAAATTTATCTGTTATAACAATTCTTAGAACTCTTTCAATTATATCTTCTTTAGCTTCTAATACTACTTCTCTTCGTATAGCATAATATTTAAGTATTTCTGAAGTTCGTAATTCTTGTATAAAAGGCTCTATCACTTTTGAACTTTTTTTAAAAGCCGCATAACCGGCAATTATAGATGCTAATCCTCTAGCTTTATGACCTATATGGGGCATTTCACCAGTTAATTGAACATGTATTTTATTAAAATGTTTTTGATATAAATAATAGTTTTTTAAAGCATGAGCAGGAAATCCTTTATGTTTGCCTTCTTTTAAAAACTTTTTAAATAAAGGGAGGCTTGTTTTTTCAAAATGATCTTTAGATTTTTTAATCAATCTTAATATTATAATCCTATCCATATCTTGCTTCTTAAGTAAATCTTCTCCTTCAATACAAGCTAAAAAAGCTGAAAATTTGCAATGACCTAATATAGGTTTTTGTTCAGGAGAACCAACTACTATAGGAGCATTAGCTGTAGAAGCCGATCTTAATAATTCAATCATTTTTCTAGCATCTCCCATATAAGAAGAATCTTTTTCTGCAAATTCATCACAAGTTAATAGGCCTGCTAATTTAGCCATAGCTTGTGCTGTACCTGCAGTTGTGGAACGACCACTTTCTCTACTGAAGCTGTTAGTAACTAAATTGTCTGCACACCAATGAGTAAACCATGACTTGCCTGCATGAGAAGTATCTGACATTAACCAGATATGAGGCCGAAAATTTATAGATCCTGCATAAAAAGATTGTATTAAGAAGCCTAAAACAAGCTTTGAACTTATAGGATCTTCCCAGTGAACAAGATCAAAAAGGTCTTCTAACTCTTGCATAGAATTAAAATCTTCAAAAGCAGCTAAAGGCTTAGCTCCAGATACTTTATGCACTAAAAAATTAGACTGAAGTACTGAAGAATATGATTTTGTAATTAGCTTATCAGGAAGCACTTTAAGCACTTTAGTCCCATCGTTATAATAAGGCTGCTCTTGAAAAGTCCATAACCCAACAGGTAATACATTATTAGGTATATAAGTCCCACATTGAGCACATTCCATAAAAACTTTTGTAGCCAATTGTTGTTTTGTCTTTTTAGTAGCTTTATGGGCATTCCAAGGATCTCTACAAGCAAGTCTATAAATAATATCTTGCTCTTCAGGGTTTCGTTTAATAATATCATTAACTATTTTAGAATAAAAAACGCTTTTTGTTCCTTCTATTCCTAAAGGTTTGTAACCTAAAGTAGTTTGTTCTAATAATAGACCTAGAATAGCTTCTTTAGCTTTTTCTAAGTTGTATTTTAAATAATAGTCTCCAAAATCTTTTGTAAGTTTATCTGGCGGATAAGTAAAAAAGAAATTAGAGTATTCTAGAGCTAATTGGTCATAAATTTTTTCACTACCATGTTCTGCCATGACATATACTACAGCATCAGATATTTTATTAATAGTTTGTAAAATATTTTTTAAATTAGAAATGCTACCTATTTCTAACACATTAAAGCTTTCTAAAGCAGAAGTGGCTACGCAGCATTCTGGAAGACCCTCTCCTATTATAAAAGTAGTGTTAGTTCCTGAATATCTATGAGCATGAAAGCTATTTTTAAATGTAGAGCCTTTAATAGCTGACTTAGTCCCATCTGGGCTAATCAATTTTACTCCAACAATCATTGGATAAGCTTCAAATGAAGTATAAGGTATAGCTAATTTATCACCTATAGAAGTAAGAGTATAAGATTCTAAATCAAAAGTATGTAAACCTTTACTTTTTAAATAAGTAGTATCTTTTATTTTAGGCTTTTCAAAAAAACTATCAAAATTAAGTACTTTCTTTGGAAGTGCCTCAGTAGTACTTTCTAAGTTTAAGTCAGGAGTCCAATTAAAAGAATAATTTTTATTAAGTTTCCAATCATGTATAGTTATTAATTGTGAAAACCCTATTTTTTTATATGCTAAATTGTAACGTCTTGATTTTAAGTCAGCTTTTCTTTTTATAAGATACCAACCAGAAGATAGTTTGACGAGATTTAAAATCTCATCGCCTTCTGGTAGTTGTAGTACTTCTTTAAGCTTAGCGTAAAAACTATCCATTAAAATCGGGTAATATTTCTACAGGTTCTTTAGTTGGTGTAAAAGCATAATAAATCCATTTTTTAAATTTAGGCGATTTAAAAGCTACAAAGCTATTAGGATGCAAGCTTAAAAAATCTAGCTGCTCAGAAGAAAGCATACTTTTTCTAAAAGGTATTCTTTTAACTGAACCTTTTATTTCTATTAAATAAAAAACTTTATTCTCTGCAACATATAAAAAATCAGGCATCCCTATTTTAGCAAAGTATAACTTTATTATAGTGCTTTTAGGGTGTTTTCTTAAAATATAAGTTTTAAATTCTCTTTCAAAGCTGTCCATAAGTTTTTTCTATAAAATAATGTAGTGCTATAGGCATCTCTCTGGGCTTATTGTATCCAATACGAAAGTCAGGGCGCTTAAGAGCAACAATTCTAGAAAAAGCTAGCATTATTAAAAATAGTTTTAGCTCATTAGATCGTATAGGATGCTTAGGATGAAAAGGTTTGCCTCTTTTTAACAATTCTAAATTATATTGCTTTAAAATATCGATATCTTCTATAATAGGGGCATCTAAAACAATATAATAAC
This sequence comes from Bdellovibrionales bacterium, assembly GCA_965243065.1. Taxonomy (GTDB): domain Bacteria; phylum Bdellovibrionota; class Bdellovibrionia; order Bdellovibrionales; family UBA1609; genus JANQSP01. The sequence continues at coordinate 44,525 of CBDETO010000003.1, read as the reverse complement.
TTAAAGAATATCGTCTCGTATGGGACAAATATATGTTATATGCTTCACGCACTTCTGACTCTGTATTTGTCATAATATCATTTGAGCATCTAAAAGAATAATAAGCCGCAAAACTATATAAGCTTCTTACGATTATTATAAAATCAGTAGAAGCTCTATCTATAGCTTCTTTAAACTGTCTAAAATATTGCTTAATATATCGTTCAGTATTCTCATGAGGCATTGCAAATTTTGCAGTTTCTATAATAGTACTTGAATAGCCTAAACTTTTTAAATGCTTTTGAAGTGCTAAAGCGTAAGTGCTTTTTCCAGTATATTCAATGCCATCTATATGAATAAGCATATAAAACCCTTTTATTTTTAATATATTATATTTGAATACAAAAAGAAACTTTTATTTTAAATTTTTAAGCCTAGCCTTTTTAAGTGCCTTTATGTCGATATGGACTTTCTGGCAACAAAACTGATTCATGACTCAGAAGACTAGGCTTTTAATATGAAAGACCGATCGTTAGGTTTTAGACTCTTCCGACCGGTCTTCCTCCCTCCTCCCTGGTCTTTCTCCTCCTCTTGATGGAGGAGCGCAGCGAGCTGGGACATAGAATGAAGTATTACTAGCTATACGCGATCAAATACTGCATTTTTTCAGTTTTGCGCAAGAAGCTTTTATACTTCTTCTTCTTCTTCTTCTTCTTCTTCTTCTTCGTTTTCAGGCAGAGTTTCTAACTTTGCATTTAATTTTTCTAGCTGCTCTTCTAGCTTAGCTTTTTTATCTAATACAGTACGCCTATTAACTACTCTAGCAGCAGGTATTTTAGGCATAGCTTCTTTCAAGTTTGACATACCTTTTTCATCAAGAATAGCATGTACAGCTTCTAAAGCCTTTCTTTTTCCAGCAGCTGCGCCTTTACGCCAGCCTTCATTATAAGCCATAGTCGAATCAGATTTTTCATTAGACATTTTGAATATTCTCCTTTGTTAATTGTTAATTTAAATATATCATATTATGTATCAAATAAAAAAGATACTTAAAAATGAATAAAAATAACTTTTTACTTAGAATGTCTTAAAGTATTGTACTCCAACTTAAAATTCATTAAAAGTATAGCCATTTTTCTACTAGGTAGGTTACGAAAAACATAATTTATGGCTTCTATTATATGAGTTTCTTGCACTCGGCCAAGAACCATATACAAGTCAGGCTTTTTTATATATTTTATGTGCTTAAATTCTTCTATGCCTAGTAAATGACCGAGTGAAAAATAACAAAATAAAATATCTATAAGCTCAAGATACGCTTCTAGGCAATCATAACTTCTTTTAATACGTGCTATTTCTAGATATTCAGAATATTCTGCTTCGAGAGCTTGGTGCACATTTACAATGGTATCTTTTTTCGTAAGTCGCCATTCTTTATGAAGAAAAAAAACTCTATTTACACCTAATAATACTGGTTTCATAGCTTCTCCTTTATAGTTAATTTGTACTCATCTTTAGTTAACAATATTTTATCTTTTTTTAATTGTTCTAAATTTTTGCCAGCTTTTTTAGCTTGAAGAGGTGTCATTTGTGATGTAACAGTTTTTGTAGGGATAAGAGCTTCTTTAGCAGGATTCCAAATATCTTTAAGAGTCTTTTTAATCTGAGCATAAGGATATTTCTTTTTAAAAATACTTAAGCTAGCTTCATCATTTTCTGAACTAATATATTTTGCTTTTATTTTAGCCTCAGTAACTTTATAAAATTTATTAATAACTTCTTTATACAAGAGTATTTCTTTAATTCTATTTTTATTATCAAGTGTGTCACTTAATAAAGTATATATTTGATCTTGTACTAAAGTGCAATTTTTAAATTGAAAACAATTAGCACAATGAGCTCCTGTAGTAAAAGTAAATGAAGTTAACTTAGAGGCCATTTCAGCTTTAAAACTTCTTAAATCATTTAAAGATATTTCTCTAATATATGGACCATATCTAGTACATATCTTTAGATATATAAAATGAGGACTTATATTTGTCATGTTTATAAAAGCTAAAGCATAAAAATATAATTGATAGAAAGCTTCATCTGAAGGCTTTTTAAAACCTGTTTTTAAGTCTTTAACCACTAAAGTTCCACAATCCCATGATAAAAAGTCTACAGTACCATAAATATCCATATTATTGTATGAATCTTTTAGATTTTCTTCAACTAAAACTACTTCATTTTTAAAATATGAAATATTATTAGCTACATAATCTCTTACAAACTCATAATCAGCTGGATAAATGTCGTATTCAAGATGCTTATTTTTAAAAATGCTTATAATATTTTCAGCGGCTTTCTTATGCATTTCAAGCCCTTTTATAGCTATCTCATCTATAGTATCTTCATATTGATGCTTGTGTTGTAATAGAGCTGAACCTTGGCAGTGAAATATACTAGGAAAGTTCGAAGGTCTTATTGCATTTTTATATATAGGTCTTGTAATTGTTTTGAAACGATTTTTTTCATTTTTAAGTATCATGATAGCTCCTTAAAAGTAAGTTTATGTTTAGAATGTGTATATTTTTCTTTTATGATTAAGTCTACACCTTGACGAACAAATTCAGTCACAGGAATATGAGTTATTTGATTCATTTCTTTAAGCATTTCATATTGATCTGACCTTAAAGCTACTAAAATTAATTTATTTTTATTCTTTTTCATGTTTGTACTCCTTTTTAAAATATAAAATAGTTTTCTTTAGTTAAATTTTCCGGCCTAGTAATTTTTGTTACTAAATCTGCGCCATGGTCATAAAAATATGACTTAAAATTAGAAAGTATAAATAAGTTCATAGCATGTTCATTTTCATCATTAATATGGAGTCCTACACCATTTATTTGGAATACTGAAGCTATAGTAGCTATTACAGCATAAGCTTTATGCACACAATTATAATAGTTATAAGACTTAGAGTATTTTAAGCCTCTTTTTATACGCTGTATAGCATCATGCTCTAATACATAAGCTAAATCACTTTCAGTTTTTAATAAGCGATATTGCTCTTGTATCACCCAAAAAAACTGACTTTTTTTAAAAATTTGTTTCTTAATTAGCACTTTAGTCAGCTCTTTACCAGGTATAGCAACCGTGTTAATTTTTTTTGTCATCTTTAACTACCACAATTTTTATTGGAAACATTACTCCTAAGATATAAGCACCTATTACAGAGCTTAACCAACAAAATATAATAATAAAAGCTATCATGTTTTTTACTCCTTTATTTAGCATATAGAGACTCCAATTTTTTTAAATGCAATATAATCCAATGTGGATGCGTTACACAGCCATCGTCTAAAGCTGCTATAAGTCTTTCAAGTTCCATCATATCTGCTTTACAGTCATCATTGTGCCTAAATTTTTCTATTACAAAGGTGAGCTCCATTTGTATATGCTTTTGAGCTTTTTTTAGTTCATCCATGAAAGAATTTTTGTTGCAACAAATATAAACCAACAAGCTATTAAACAAATACTAAAAACTATTATAAACACTTCTTTATTCATAGCAACCTCCACATAGAAGCAGTGCATATTAAGTGATATGCACTGCTTGATTAAATTTGATTAAATTTACTCAGCTTCTTGCAACTCTTCTTCGTTTTGTAATTCTTCAACAGATTCGTCACAAGCACCAGATTCTAAGTCATTTTCGATATCTTCGCATTGCTCTTCAAGTTTCTTAAGCTGTTCGACAAGTTTTGTTTTCTTTTTCAATAGGCGCTCTTTTTTAGTATCTTTTGGCTTTTTAAGTTCTGCAAGAAGTACTGCTTTTGTCTCATCATCTAATACTTTAGATTCTTGAACAATTGCATATTGTACTTGAATCGCTTTGTTAAAACCAGTAGTATGGCCGCGGACCCAAGCACGATCATACATTTCTTTTTTTAGTGAAGTATCTATTTGGTCTTCACTTATAGCTATAAATTGTTGTGTCATTTTAGTACTCCTTTTCTTAACTTTTTATTATAATGCTTATTACAAAGCTAAGATTAAACTATAAGCATTAAAAACTCGATATTGAGTTTTTATTGATGCTTGAATAGAATCAAGCATCTAAAAAAACTCATAATATATTATACTATGTTTTTATTAAAAAATACACTTTAATTTTATTTTATTTTACTCTTTCTCCTTTTCATCTACTCGTATTAAACTTTCTAGCTCTCTAATAAGATCTTCTTCAGTGCTTGTAGCTAATTTAATAGCTTCATCTGCTGTTAAATACTTAAGGTCATGAAAATAATCTGTATTGCTCATTTTTGGCTCCTTTTTATTTCATTTTTTTATTAACTTCTGATACTGTTTTTTCTATTTGTTCATTTAAAGCTTGTAATGTTAAAACTAGTTTTACTATAGCCATAGTTGGTTGGTCTTTTTGTATATTATCTATAAGTATTTCAAGGTCTTTTAAGCCATTTTGCATTCGATGCAAATAGCTATGAGTATAAACTGTTTTTGCATATTTATGTAGAGCTCTCATATTATCAGCAGTTTCCAATAGTTGTTTTAGTTCTTTTTTTGTCATTTTTAACTCCTTTTATTTTAAAAGTTTTAATAGGTTATCTTGAAACTTTTCATGCGCCGTCTGCCATTTTTTAGCTATCTTTTTTAATTCAGTTTTGTATTGATCTATTATAGCTTTTTCGCCGATCATTAGTGTTGTTTCACAATTGTTATTTCTAAGAGTATCGCAAAGATTCGTCATAAAGTTATAAAGATAGGTATAAAGCAGTTCATGTTCGGCTTTAAGAGTTTGTTCTTTAAAGCATTTTTTATATATTTGACAATACTTTTTTTTCTCTCTTTCTGTTAACATAAGATACATTTTTTTCTCTCTTTCTCTTAGCTTTTATTGCTAGTCGATATAATGCTAAGATTAAATTATATGACTAGAAAAGTTTTATATAAACTTTTATAGAAGCATAGCATGAAACTATGCTTCGAAAAAGTTTAGTCTTTGAAGACATCTTCATAAGGTGTGCTATAAAAGCCTATAATAGCTGATTTGTATATATGCATAAAATGTTCCTTTGTAGCGTTATAAATATGTGTTTTAGCTCTTGCTATTTCTGTAGCCGATGGCTGATAATATTTTATAGTACTAGCACAAATATTCGGTGCATATACATGATCTAAAGCATAATCAATAGCAAAATAAATATAGCGACTCTTTCTTTTCTTTGGCTCGGCACGATATAAGCACTCTTCAGCTACAGGTTCTAAACTTTTGTAGTGCTCAATTATATATAACATTCTTTCTTCGAGTGCTTCACTAGCTTTTTGAGCGAATATAGAAGCTTTTTTTAATTCTTTTGAATAGTCTACTGTACTAGACTCGCAAGTTTCATGACTAATTGAGATATACTCATCTAGTAGTGGTTTGAGCTTTTTCACATCTTTATACATTTTTTTATTTAATTCTTGCATGTTTGACTTATTCATGTTTTTCTCTCTTTCTCTTAGCTTTCATTGCTAGTCAATATAATGCTAAGATTAAATTATATGACTAGAAAAGTTTTATATAAACTTTTATAGAAGCATAGCATGAAACTATGCTTCGAAAAAGTTTATGAAAAAGTCATTTTGTCAAGCATTTTGTGATCTTTTTTTATGTCTATTATTATATAGTTAATATAGATTTCAGTCGCTTTAAAAATAGACTCAAAATGAGCTATTATTCTGTTTTGTACAGCATTCTCAAATATTTCAGTGTCAAGCTTACTTCTTACTAAACCATTATTTAATGGCTTAGATTTTTCATACTCATAGCATACATCAGAAAAATAAATATCAAATAAAGCATATTCAAGAGCAAAAGTTAAGCATTTACTATATAATGAATCATATTTATTGACAGAAGCTAAAGTTTTAAAATCAACTTTTTTTTCAAAAGATAGTTTAGCAGAATTTTCTATTATTGATGCTATATCTCTTTCAAGTGGCTCGCATGCTTTTTGAGCAGCTTTGCTAGCTCTTTGTAAGAATGTTATATGATTAAAATTCTTTTGTTTATCTTTTAATTCGAAGCATAGTGTCGGACTATACATTATATATGAATGTATTAGTGGTTTTAAGTTAATCATTTTTTCTCTCTTTCTCTTAGCTTTCATTGCTAGTCGATATAATGCTAAGATTAAATTATATGACTAGAAAAGTTTCATATAAACTTTTATAGAAGCATAGTATGAAACTATGCTTCGAAAAAGTTTAATTATTAGTATTATAATAAGCGTCTAATAATTTTTCTATTTGTCGCTTAATAATTCTGTGCATTATTTTTGTTTGGCGCTTAATATCTTTTTTAAGCGGCTTTTCAATTGCTCTTGCTAGTTTATTTGCATCTTTTTCGCCATTATTTTCTAGCTTTATAAGTAAGCTATTTAATAATTCGGCATAAGCTTGCAAAATATACTCATTATTTAATCTATTGTTTAGCAAATAAGCTTTATATATTTCTTTCATTTCTTTCATAGTTTTTCTCTCTTTCTTTAATTTAATGAGGCTTTTTTTAGCATTTCATCTACAGCATTGTCTAACTTATATAGCAAAGTGCAAATTTTCTTAGCAGATTTTTTATCATTATATTCTTTGATTAGCATGCGCTCTAAATCATGCGGACCTTTTGATCTTGCTAATAAAGTTATTAAACTTGGTTGATACTTTTGTGTTTTGCTCATGTTTTTTCTCTCTTTCTTTTAGCTTTTAATTTATTTGCTAATATTATTATAAAGCTAAAATTAAATTATAATACTAGAAAAGTTTTATATAAACTTTTATAGAAGCATAGCTTTTAAACTATGCTTCGAAAAAGTTTATTTTATATTTTTTATATTATTGAGCAGATCTTGTTCTAATTTTATGTGAGCTCTATGCAATGAGCGCGCAACTTTAACTAAATGAAGCCGAACAATCTCATAATTAGCGAGCATGACTTTATCGCGATTAATAACTTTTTCTAGCTCATCATATAGTTGAGTAAGATAATTATCGTAGATAAAATCTTTGGTTATTTGGCTAGCATTAAAGTCGAAGTCGCTAAAAAATTGCTTGTATTTATTTTTTAAGCGCGCATTTCTTATTTTAGACATGTTTTTCTCTCTTTCTCTAGCTTTTAGTTTATTTGCTAGTATTATTATAAAGCTAAGATTAAATTATAACACTAGAAAAGTTTCAAATAAACTTTTATAAAAGTATATTATTTGCATAATATACTTTTAAAAAGTGTATTTAACTTTAAAAAGTTTATTTTACTTTTTAAAGTTGTTTTTCAAAGTTTTTTATATTTTTAACTAAATTAGTTTCAAGCTGTTTATGTTTTTTATTAACTAATTTAGTTATTTCAACTATATAATTGTCAATTAACTCAATATAGTTATCTCTAATAGCCGGTGTATTAAAATTTAGCGAGTTTTCATCTATTTTGTCAAATAATTGTGTAAAGTAATTATCATATAGTGAGTATTTTATAACTTTTTGGTCAATTTCACTAAATTCAGTAAAAAAAACTTTAAAAAGTTTTTTTAATTCAGCTATTTTTTTATTATTTAACTTTTTTTTATTATTTTGCATTTTTTATAAACTTTCTTTAGTTTTTTAATTAATTTGCTAATTTTATAATAAAAACTAAATAAAAATATAAAATTAGTTTTTTATTATTTTGCTAATTTTTAATTATTTTACATATTTTTTCTCTTTTCTTAGTTTTTTAATTAATTTGCTAATTTTATAATAAAAACTAATATAAAATATAAAATTAGTTTTTTTAAATTAAACTTTTATTTTTATTATAATAATATTATATCATATTTTTTTATTAGTGTAAAGCTTTATATCTATTTTTTTAACTTTATTTTTTATAAATATTTAGTAGTAATATTTATATTTAGTGCGAAGCTTAATATTTATTTTTAACTTTATTTTTTATAAATATTTAGTAGTAATATTTATATTTAGTGCGAAGCTTAATATTTATTTTTAACTTTATTTTTTATAAATATTTAGTAGTAATAGTTATATTTAGTGCGAAGCTTAATATTTATTTTTAACTTTATTTTTTATAAATACTTAGTAGTAATATTTATATCTAGTGCGAAGCTTAATATTTATTTTTAACTTTATTTTTTATAAATATTTAGTAGTAATATTTATATTTAGTAATTAACTAGTACACTTAAAAAAAATCTGTATCTATTTAGTTGCAAGTAGATACGCAAGTAGATACGGATTAGAGACCTTTTTGGTCAATTTTGACAAAAATAGATACGGGATTTAATTGCAAATATCTGTTTGCAAAGCGATAAACTATTGAAATCATTGGCTAAATTGACAAATGAAAGCCAAACAATAGATAATTTTGAAATGTGGATCATAGACATTGAATAGCTTAAAATTTTAGTCTGTGTGTAAAATTTACACATGATTTACTACCCACTATAAATATTTATTTATCTATATTTATCTACTTATATAAATAAAATATAAAAAGTATAATAATATTAAACACTTACAAAAATTAATTTTTAGCTAAGTAGATATTTCGATAGATAAATAGGTTTTTTCTGTTTTTATCTATTTATCTGGTTAGTTTAAGTTATTTTGCAAAGTATTAACAAATTTGCCTAGTTCTGACAATAATACTTAACTGCATAGATAAATAAAGCACTTAGTTGTAGTTTAAACAAAGTGTATTTGCTAGAACTATGCAAATGTCTTATATTAAGTAAAAAAAGAGATACTGAGGCTGAAATATTATCATAAATATAGCGAACCAACGTCCGTTCCCCGCACAAGTGCATAGCACTCATCATTATTTCTGAACTAAAAATGTTTAGCATCGCTAGCTAGAGTCGGACTAGACTAGCGATGCTCTGCAAGACTACACTTGCTGGTTTGGCTGCTCGGCCAACTTCGCTTCGAGCTCAGCGATCTCAGCGCGTTTCTTAGCAATACGAGCTTCGTACTGCTTAGCGCGAGTCACTTTCTCTTTAGGCAGTGCTTCGAGCACTTCAGCATCAACAGCCAGAGCTGTCAACGCTTCGCGTACTTGTGTGATGGCTTCATTCCAGCCGCACACTCTGCCTTGCGCGTGACCGAGGTCGTACTTAGGGTGTCCCATAAGTGACCTCCGTTGTAATGCTTAGCTTTATTTATATTTCTTGAAGCGCTACAAAGCTATGCTTAAACTACACTTCAAGTCGCATCACTATGATGCTAAGCTTAAAAAGCATTTACAGATATAAATTTTTATAAATTAAATTCATTTTATTTTTAAGAAATAAAAAATAAAACTTTTTATTTAATTTACTTTAATATTTTTATTATAAAATAAAAAATTTAAAAAGTAAATAAATTTTTAATTTTTTTTTTAATTGAAAATTAAATAAAAATAAAAAGTGTATAAAAATTAAGCGTATAAAATTTATACAACTGTATAAAATTTAAGCGTATAAATTTTATACAATGGAGGCGGGGCTCTGGGGGTTTGCGGGGCCTCTTCCCGCACACAGGCAGGGCCTTTATATAGTGATAGGCGGGGCCTTTATGGTGTTCAAAAGCCCTATAAAGTGCTATACTCTTCTCATGTATTATTTAAAACATACTTCTAGCGCTCTTAATAAGGGTATTTTGTACAAATTTGAAGCCGGAAAGAAAAAATTAGTACAAAAAGACTTTGATTTTTCGCTATGTTCGGATAATTTTATAAAAGGGAGCATTATTTGTAACTGGATAGCTGAAGGGCAGACATTACACATGTTAAATAATGCTCAAAATTTAGGCTTTCCTACTAAAGTAGAGTTTTATTCTTGGATTAACAATGATACGCAGTTAAAAATACTTTTTGAACAGTCTAAAGACCATAGATTAGCTACAGTTACAGAAGATTTATACCAAGTTATCAAATCATCTGAGTTAACAGATGATTCAGTTAATAAAATAACAGCTCTTATAACAAGATTAGAGAAGCATTCTAAAGACATAGCAAAAGTAGTTGTAAATACTAGAGTATATGTGCCTCCTGTGCTAAAGGAATGGTATGCTAAAAACAGTTAAAAATTTTCTCTTTTATCACTGGCAAGCTTATGTAATAAATAATTTAACTAGATATAATGTGATATTAGCTCCTAGACAGCATGGTAAAACTACTCTTGTATGTGAAGTAATAAATACAGTGGCTCATGCGCCTAATTTAATAAACCCTTTAATAAATTTATGCTCTGATAAGGCTAGCCGCCTGTACCAATTATATTCTCAACGTTTAAATGCTCTTTTTGGAGATTTAGATACTTGGTCCTGGACAAAAGCCGATGTCCCTTCATCTACACTTAGACGTCAAGATTTTCAGTTAGCTCTCATAAACTTTATAGGATCTATAGCAAAACCCACGGGATGTACAGGGACTCCTTCACACTTAAATGTGATTGATGAATGTGAACTAGTTGACCATGATTTTATCTTTGAATCCGCTATGCCTGCTACTGATAAGACTAAAGGTATCACTATCTGTACAGGAACATGGGGACCTAGAATAAAAGATTTGTATAAATATGCTAAAAGGAAGATGGATGCAGGCGATTCGCATTGGTTTGCTTTTGAAATGTCTTTAGATGACAAATGGAGTCGCCAAGCTCTTACTCATGAAGAGCGGAAAGCTATTAGATCTAGATATGATTTATCTATTCCTGCACATAGACGTACTTTTAATACACAATATATAGGAGATATCCAAAATATACAATCAGCACAGTACCCATATTTAGACAGTGTCTTAGAGTTGGAGCATAGAGGCCGAATACGGGATTTCCATGTTCAAAGAGATTTACCAGTGAATCTTACATGGGATGATGGGCGTGGTTGCACAGCTATATGGGCTTTTCAAGCTATAAATAATGTATTTTATTTCTTTGATTATTTTGAGTGGCAAGGAACTTCGCTACCTGAGATAGCAAAAAATAGATATATGTGGTACGAGCAGAATAATTTTATATATGGTGTACAAGTGCTTCCTCATACGATAAAAGAAAGATCATACATGATAGAGGGTAGCCCTTCTAGATACGGAGTCTTAAAACGTATTTTTAAAGATAAAGGAGCTTTTTGTATAGTGCCTAAAACTTCAAGCGTAGCTAATAAATTTTCAGCAGGTCTATCCTTTCTACCTAATTGTTTTTTTCATTCAAGAGCTAGGAACGGTATATCTGGATTGAAGGGTTATGCACGTGTAAAGATAGCTAATACAAAAAATGTATATAAGGATGAAGTTTCTAAAAATGATTGTGCCCACTGTGGAGATGCTATAACTGAAATAGCTATGTCAGCTTTATCGGGGCAATTTATGCTAAAATTAAATACTTTAAGAGTACCAATGTTTGACCATCAAAGAAGACTTTTAAGTGTATTAAGCCCATATTAATAAGGAGGGACTATGCCTACTATAGAAGAAGTACGAGGTTCTGAAACACCGGAAGAGATGGAGGCTCGAATACGAGTTTCAGCTTATACAGGTTTTGGACTATATAAGCCTCTTGAAAAGAGGATTCGTCAGATAATGAATAACATAGCTTCTAATCAAGAGCTTTATGGGATAGATCCCTCAATACTGAAAATTGAAAAGGGGGATAGATCAGATGGCGGATCGTAAAGATTATATGTCAGATGTTGAGCTTCATAGAAGGTATAATGTACTTAAGAAACGTAAAAGCGAGCGCACTGAGCTTATGCGCCAAATAAATGATTACTTTACTCCTCCAGATGAAAAGATAAATGCCTCAAAGCAAGTGGGTAAAGGCTTATTTAAATGTGAGCTTTTAGATACGACAGGGACTGATTTGATTGATGAGTATGTTGCGTTTGTTCTCGGAATCCAATATGCTTCTGGCACACGATGGTTCACATGTAAACATACAAAATCTGATGGACAGTCAGATATAAATAGGATCTTAGCTGCAAGAGCTGACGAGCTTTTAGTTCTTTTAAGAAACTCTCCTTATTACTCAGCTTTAGGAGTCGTAGAGCGCGACACTATTTTACAAGGCCATAGTGGCTTAGTTATCGAAAGCTCTGAAAAAAATTTTATTGAGTGCTCTACTATAGACTCTGGCAGTCTATATCTACAACAAAATAAAAACGCAGAAGTCCAGTACGCTTTCTTTGTAGAAAAATTTGCTGCTTTTGAGATATTAGATATGTTTCCTTCTTTAAACTTTAGACTAAGAGCTAAAGACTTTTTAATGAGAGAATACGAGAAAGAATTTAACTTAGTCTCTTTTTATGCTCCTATGAGAAGCCCTTTTTATACAGGGATCCCTGAAGAAGACACGCCTAAGTTCTTCAAAAAATATTTCTTAGATACTGATAGTATTACTGAAAATGAACGACTGGAATTATATATAGATGAAATAGAGTTTTTTGATGATGAGAATATCTTTTTTACTCGAGATGCTTATGGTAGGAATTTTCCGTATGGGCAAGGCGTAGGTAAGAAGGCTCTTCCTAAAAGTCGTATCACTAATAAGCTCATGTATAACTTATTAAAAATGACTGGGCTTCAAGCTAATCCGCCTAGAGTTCAACACACAATGATTACAGCAGAAGGTGGCCATAAAGAGAGCCTTCAAGAAGGCCAAGTTTTTACTTTAACTCCTACTGATTTAGACGGCATGGATCCAGCTAAAGCTATTAGTCTCTTACAAGTATCAGGGGGTCTTAATGAGTTAATAACCTTATTCCAGTTGCAGCAGTCTCAATTAGCTCAGCTACTCCCTAGTGCTTCTAATATTTATAAAGTGGCCAGACAAAGTATTGCTGAGATACAACAAAGATTTGCTGAATTAGAAAGAAGACTAGCTCCTCTACGGACTACTTTTTTAAGAGAAGGTCCTGTAAAGCACCTAAGACTATTATATAAAATTGCTGAAAACCAAGGACGTTTTAACACAGAAAAATTAAAGCTGCCTGGTGCTGTTAAATTAAAAGATCTTAGATTTGACATTGATCCGAGTCTTACTCAAACATTTAAACAAGGCAAGGCTCTTCGAGCTGCGCAAGCCTTGGGCTTAGTGGCAAATTTTTTAAATTTTGATCCTTCTGGGGCACTGCTATTTAATATTGATAAGATAATTGAAACTGGCTTTGATGGTTATAATGTTCTTGATTTATTAGATAGCCGTGAAAATGTCCAAAAGAAAAGAGAGATTCAAAAACAGCAAGTAGAGCGTCAACAACAACAAGAAGCTATGCAGGCTAATTTAGCCGCAGATGCTTCTAATTCTAAAATACTTTTAGATTTACTAGGTAGAGAAACTGAATGAGCAAGCCTTTAAAAGTAATGGTATATGATATTTTCCCAGATTGGCTGTACAAAGAAAAAGGTGCAAATCAGATTGCAACCAAACAGCATAGAGCCCCTCACACTATAACATACCACCCATTAGATTCAGATGTTTTTAAAGACGGGTTTAATACAAAAGAGCATACTTTTCATGGTACAAATGTGGCTTTTAGTTTTTTAAGAGGCCTTCCTAAAGATATGAAGATAGACTTTGTTTTTGCGAATGTTCCAGGTAGGTACGATAAAAAAGAACAAGCGAAAAAGCTATCTGTAAAAGAGTATAAAAAATTATCCCCTACCCAGCAGATACACTTATTTAAAGAGACTAAGTACTTAGATACTTTAGTAACAAAATATAAGCCAGATCTTATACTTTCTTCTATAGGATTTAGTTCTTTGCATGGTCGTCAAGAACATATAGTAGAATATGATAGAGGTATCAGAGCCCTAGCTAAGCATCGTAATATACCTTTTATTCAAAGCTTTCCAAATACTTGGTCTAAAGCACATACTGCTTATACGGCTGCACCTTCATGGAAAAGGGCAGATCTAGAGGCTCCTCATATTATAGTAGGAAATGAAGCTAATACTCCTGGTTTTCATAAACCTGCAAAGTATCACGATATTGTAAATGCATTTCTTCAAAATCGCGAAACTAATTATTTACTAGTTAACACTCAAACAGGCACTACTGTGGCTAAACAAACAGCTCGTATAAAAGGTAATAGTTTTGTAGCCCCTGCTTTTGCTGCTATGGTAGTATCGGCAATATCTCAAACTAGAGCTTCTTTTGAAAAATCAACTGTAGTATCGCTTTCTTTAAAATATCTGTTAGCCGAATCTATAAAAACAGCTTTACGCTCAGATACAATTGATTATGATAAAAAAGCTTACTTAAAAGAGATGGCTAGTGCTATTGCATCAAGATATGCTTTACAATCTTTAAAAAGAGAAGGTAGATTCTCTATTAGCGTAGAAACTTTAGATCCTCAATTATTTCTGCAAAGTTTTTTTAATACCGGGGCCTTAAAACAGGAAAGTCCGAAAAAATAATTTTCAAGGTTTCTTTTCTATGTACTCTGAGTTATAAATAAAGTAAAAAGGAGGCGGGCAATGAATAGTGATATGAGAGAGGTACTAGAAAAATGGGACAAGCTAGTTAAAAATGAAAAACTTGAAACTTTTCAGGATAAACAAAAGGTTCAAATGTATATGAATGTTTTAACATATATGACGAATGTAGTTAATAACGCTATTACAGAGGCTAATATGGCTAAGTTTAGAGCAGAGGCTTATAAACCTATGCTAGTATCAAAGGAGACATAAAATGTTAGGGCCAACGCAAAACACTCAAATATTTGATAATAGTCAATATGAATTTTCACCTAAAAAGGTGCTTTTTATTAAGCATTTTTTAAAGCAGTTTAAACTTGTTGAAGAGATGAAAATGGTTTTTGCTAATAATGGACTAGAGTATGTCGTTAGGCATTTGTCTGATAGATATGAATGGTATAAAGAATTTGGTTTAGGGGATATTAACAGCTTTACTATGAGAGCTGAATTATATCATTTTGTAGGAGAGCGTCTAATGATTCCTACAGAAGTTGAATTAGCTGCTGATGAATCATTAGTTTTTCTAAAAAAGTTATTTAAGGAGACTAAATAATGAGCGATAAAGACAAAGAGACTAAAATTGAGTTAGCCTCTGAAAATGAATGGCATTCTCTGTTAGGCGAAGATAATAAGAAAGACACTGATTTGACTGGATTTAAAACTGTTGACGAGTTAGCTACAGCTTATAAGAATCTTAATATAAAGCATTCTTCTGGAGCTAAATTAGAGCCTTTAAATGAGGAGTCTTCTGTTGAAGATATTCAAAAAGGATCTGAGTCTTTTTTTGGCATTAAAGAAGATTCTTATAGCGAAGATTTTAAACATAAAAAAGAAGCTTTTAAATTTAAGCTACCTAGTAAGTTAATTGAACCTTTTTTAGATGAGATTAAAGCAAGTGAGGTAAAAACAGAAGAAAAAAAGAAAAAAGATTTGTTAAGTGCTTATAGTAAGGAAATAAAAGACAAGGTGCCTGAAGAAGTGTTTGAGAACAGACTTAATGCAGGGTTAAAAACTTTAGGTTTTACTAAAGAAGAGTTTAAAGAGCTATTACCTGATGAACATAGAAACAACCCTAAATTAGTGGTAGCTTTAACTGAATTAGGTAAAAAGCAGTTTGATAAAAAAATAAATGCTATTGACGAAGGTAAAACTGAGCTTCCTTCTGATATAGGAGTTTTAGCTAGTCATATAGCTACTCTATCTAAAGAGCGAATGATGGCTAAATTAGGTAATAGAGACCATTTTCATATTGATGAGAAATTAGCTCAGTATAAGATGAGATATTCAAAAATAAAGGCAAAATCGCGGGCAGATGATGTTAATATGTTAGTTTAATATAAAGGAGGACAACTAAAATGAACATAAAATATATGCCCCTTGCGAGAAAAGCTGCCGTAGTAAATGATAGTTATAGTGTGCCATCTCTACCTAGTAACCCTTTTACACAGGTTAATTTGGCTCCTAATAAGACAGATGGTGTGACTTCATACGATAATGCTGAAATGATTGAGACTTTATCTTCTGTGTACACTTATGCGCAGCAAAAATCAAGTATCTTAATGCCTTTATTTGAACAAAGACCTATGACAGCGCTATTTCATAATCAAGATACTTTCAATAAGATTCATTTTATCCAAAAAACAGAAGAAGCTCCATACACTCCTTTATATGTCCCTTCTGGTGGAACTCGTAGTTATACTTTACTACAGTACCACCAAGGCATACAAATTTCACCTACTATAGAAGGTGTACGAAGATATGCTTTAATGCCTAGGGCTCAGATGGAGCTAGCTAATGCTATTGGTAGATTATACGACTTAGGTATTTTATGGGCTATTACTCAACCAGTATTAAGTAGATCATCCACTTCAGCTGCAGGATTCCAAGGGATTCCTACTTCAAATGTTGTCGCAGTACCTAATAGCAGCATCTATTTAAAAGCAAGCTCAGGTGGGGTTGTGGCAGATGAGCTTAGCCAAGAATTTTTTGATAACATTTTAGAAGTTATTGAAAATCGAGATCTTGATCCTATGAATTGTTGGGTTATTGGGGGCCCTGAATTGCGTAGAACTTTAAGAGGAATTGCTTCTTTTAGAGATAAGGATTCTACTAGAGTATATACAGGTCCTGAGCAAGCTCGTTATTTTCCTTGGAATGACTTGAATTTTGCAATTCTAGGTCCTGAAACTAAACCTGTACCTGGCTTAGTCCCAGCTAAAAAATATGCTAATGGCGGTGGTTTTGCCCAAGCCTCTGGTTCAGCGGCTACAAGTGTAAATGCTCTAGCTGTTATAGTTGATTTTAGTGCTATACAATGGGGTTCTGCACCTTTTGCAACACGAGCAATGTCTTCCATAAGAGATGATATTTCATACACTATGCAGTTTTACTCTGAAGTAGGTTTTGGAGGTATGCGAATCGACGATTCTAAAGTGATTCTACTCCAGTACAAAAAAAGAGGCGTTTAATAAGTCGAAAGGTTCTCAGTGACTAAAGAAGAACTCATAAAATCCGCTGTATCTTTAGTCACTGCATATCCTCAAAATGTGCATACTGGCAGTGGTAACACTCTTTTTACTTCTTCTGCGGAAGTTTATTATAATATAAAAGTTCCTGCGGCCATGGAGAATTTTATTTATGGCTTTGGAGTAGCTTCTTATGCTTTGGCTAATCCTATTATAGACGTTAATGATTCAGACTATAAAATTTTCGCTATCCCTAAAAATGTTGGGTTTATTTTTACAGTTTGTAAAGCCACAGCCTTACCAAGTATTGAAGCTATAATAGGTGTCAAAGGTCTACGACGTACGCCTTCATCATTTTTTTCTAAATTGCCTGATTCAAAAATACGTATATACTATCCTAATGAGTACAAAAATGAGCTTGTTATAGGATTTATAGATACTAACCCTTCTACAGAAGTTATGACAGCTTCTTTTAGGCTGTATGTGATGTATGATATAGCACAGCAATTA
Source organism: Bdellovibrionales bacterium (assembly GCA_965243065.1). Taxonomy (GTDB): domain Bacteria; phylum Bdellovibrionota; class Bdellovibrionia; order Bdellovibrionales; family UBA1609; genus JANQSP01. Next base: position 27,083 of record CBDETO010000003.1, on the reverse strand, counting down.
GCTGTAAAAAATATTCAACAGCGTTCAGTGGCTCAGCAACTAAGCTTAGAAGCTCTTATTCAGAAGAGGAAAGCTCAAAAATTTGCTTTAGACAACTACTCTTTATATTCGTACTCTCAAGCCAGCCTTGCTAAATCTCCTTTTTTAAAAGATGCTTATATTGAAAAAGCTCCAGAAGATCCTATTGAAACTTATTATAGGGGTATCTAGTGCCAAGAAAAGCGGGTCATAACCAGGCTAATTTTCTTTTAGGAGCTCGAAGAGCAGGGCCTGATCCTGAAGGGCATTTTAATTCTGCTTTAGTAGTATCAAATTATGACATAAATTCTGCAGGGCATCTTAAAAGACGCAAAGGTTTTTCTCTTGATAAAAAACTGCCTAAATTAGGAAATAGAAAAATTTTAGCTATTCAACCATTTGATGGCACTCATTTATATATTTTAGATGATAATAGACTTTACATAACTGAAGATCTACTAGAAATACGCCCACAACCATTTGCTATATCACGATATTCTAGGAGTACTTATGCTAAGACTTTTAATAGGTTTATGCTAGCTAATACAGATTTTTCTAATATTTTATCTAAAGATACTTTAAGAGTGACTAAATTAGCTAAAAGTGGCTCTTTTGTTTGGATTTTTACTAGCGATCATTTTAGTCCTTTTTTATTAGAAATAGTAGAAGACTTTTTAGAAATCTATCCTTTGTATCTGCAGAATAGAGACACTACTAATATCTATCCTTTTTTAAGATCTATACCTTTTATTCCTAAGTCAGAGTCTTTGCCTTTGTTAATAGACTCTGATGCTGATTATACTCGTTATACAAGACTCTTTATAGATAAAACTTCCGATTTAACTAATAATAAATGTTTGGCGTGGCTGGGCCTTTCGTTGCCCGCGACAGCTAGGACACCTGAAAGTGTAGATGCTGAAAAAGTAGGTCTGGCCGCGTTTTATAAAAAGCCTTTGTTCTTTAATATTCTTCCTACGCAAGCTGTTGCAATAGATCCGGCTTCAAAGTATGATAAAAAAGAGCATTATATAGGAACTGTATTGGCTAATTTAAATACTAAGACGGGGCTAGCAGACCTTGCGACTACTGGGAATGCTAAAGCGAACCTTATACGGGAATCTTTATTTGGGCGTAAGTATTGTATTATACCTTATAAGTTAGTAAACAATTCTGGCATAGCTAGCCCCTCTAAAAAAGAAAAGTATTCTGCGATTTTTAAAACAACTCCAAGTATAGCAGCAAAGACTTCAGCTACTTTTAATTTTAAGTCACTAGCTTCAAAAACAGCTGTGGATGTAGCAGTCCCTGATACGGCTAAAATTAAACTTCTAGCTGGTGATATATCTTTACCAGACGATTTTTCAGGAGGCTTTACAGACTTAAAAGGTCCTTTTTCTTTACAAGTTGATTTTGGGGCTATTAGGGGTAGATTAAGTATTCCTATAGTAGAAACTAATAGAGGATCTAGAGATGTTAGAGCTGTTATTTATAGGGATGTTGAAGGGTTAACTTTACTTGATGATGGGAATCCAGTAGATTTTGAAGTAAAAGCCTTAAAATATACTGAAGATAAGCCTATAATAGGAGTAGGAGTAAGCTATGAAACTGCTAAAGGTTCTGGGACAGATTTTCCTGATGTTAGTTTTAACTCTAACCAGTTAGAGCCTGAATTTAAAAATATCAAATTGAGAGGAGAGAGAACTCAATATACAAGTAACTATGCAGCTTTACAAGATGCTGTAGGTTTGTGGTCTATTGGAAAGTCTTTAAGTCAGATGTATACTTTTCTTAATACTGGCTTACAAATAAGTGGCTTTGGCACTCCTGAACGATTTGAGTTCAGTTTTTATTATTTTGATCTGCTTATTCAAATACCTATGACTGCTTTTAAAGCAGTGCCTTCTCGAGTTTCTGGACTTGCTAATTTTGCGGTCAGACTATCTTCTAGTGGCGAGACATATCAGACACAATTACATGAAAGAGTTCCAAATGCAGATCCAGATAGTATTCCTCAAGATATATTTGATGTTTCTTTTTTAGATAGTAATAGAGATCCTGTTTTATTACAAGATGGAAAACCTGAGACAGGTAAGAGAACTTTTGGTTGGAGCTCTGATGCCTCTAATTCTAAACTTTTATTAGAATTTACTGATTTACAATCTAAGATGCATAGCGAGCTTTTTAAAAGGTTTATTAAAGATGGGGATATTCTAGCTTCTTTAGAAACAATAGCTTTTGTAAGAGACTTTGATACTAATAAGTATAGCTTTAAACTAGCTTTTAGTAAAAGCACTGATTTGAGTTCTATTACAGGAGTTACAATAGATTCTACAACATTTGCTCCTACTTTTGGGGCTGAAACTATTGTTAATAGTTTATATGAATATAGTGCTCCTTTGGCTAATAGCACTTTATATGAGTTAGCCGAAGAACAAGCTAAAGGAAATAAGCTCCAGGTTGATTTTAAATTGACTGGAATCGATCCAGAATATCAAACCATTAGTCTTGAATTTGATCCAATTGTGGGCTGGTCTAGAGGCTCCTATTCGCTTATTAGTGGCCTCGATGTCCCGTTTAATATTGAGGAACCTTTAGGCTCTACTAAGGAAGCTTTAACAGATAGCCAAGGATTGCTTTCATTAGGATTTCATCTTGTTGTTGTTGATAGCAAAATAAAAGCCACTCCTTATGTTTTAATAGCGAAGAATACAACAGGGGCTGCAGCCGCTACAGCAAGCCTAACTATTGCTGGCATAACTTATGCTTTAGAAAAAGCAAGTTCTCAAGTATCTGAAGAAGCTGTAGAGTTTCAGGCTTCTACATTATTAGATGGAATACCTTCTGATTTTGAAAATAGAACAGTAAGCTTAATTTTAGGATCTGTTCCTTATGATTTTATAGCTAGTGTTCCAGCCCAGAGTGACAGTAGTATTAAAGCTGAATGTTTTATTTTTGAAGTAGGGGCTCTTTCTGTAGATATAAGAACAGTTATGGGTAAAAGATTTATTGGGGGCAATGACTATGATGGAGGCCATGCTACTACAGCTAGATTTTTAGAAGGCTTTGATTTAACAGAAGGGTACTCTCACGCATCTTTAGTAGGCACTGAAGATGCTTGGGCTATTAAAGGTTCTCATCTTTTTAGACTTTCTAAAGACGAACGTTTATATGCCAATAATTTTATAGAGCTTCTAAATAAGCGTACTTCACAAGAATTTATAGATACTCGTATTTTATCAGGAGTGCAGTTAACCAGTTTAGCTGATAATTTTTTAACTACAGTAGGTTCTGAACTGCAGATTTTACAGTTGTTTTTAAATACTAATATGATTGATATGTCTAGTAATCCTTCCTATGCAGCAATTAAAGCTTATTTTACTGGGGAGCACCTTTATTCTACACAAAGAATTTTTAACGCTATTTTAACAGATCCTAATGGAGCTGACTTGGAAGTGCAAGATATTCAAACAGATTTTTACAATACGTCAGTTTTTTTAAATACTTCCGTGGGTATTTTTAATTTGGCAGATAATGCTTTAAGCCCTAGTTTAGTATCTAGGCAAATAGCAAAAACTAATTTAATAGTTTTAAATAATAAATTAGTTTTTTTAAATAAAGAATCTGTTCTTATAAATATTTTATATTCAGATGAACGTAAAGGATATGTGGAAGATAAAGCTGGAAAGTACCAGGCATTTTTATATGAAAACAGCACTCAATTAGTGCTCAATCCTGTAGAAGACGCTATATATGCCATAGCCTCTATTGTCACAGGATCTGTAACTTCTTTTATTGCTAGAGCTTTAAGTATTCAAAATACTATAGCAGGATTTTCTTCTTATAATTTTCAAGATTTTGAAAAGCGCTTTACATATTTAGACCCTTTATTTTTATTTGTAGAAAACAATGAGCTAGCTATGGTAGCTAGATTAGGTGAAGAAACAGCTATTTTAAAGGCTACTTTGGATAAAGCGTATGATATAGAACCAAAAACAAAGTATACTTGGTTTTCTAGAATGGTTTCAAATCCTTTAATATATAATAATTTAGCAGGTTTTGATGGAGCTACAGCTTTAATAGGAGTCGATAAAGTAGCTATATTTGAAGAGCATGGAACCTATGATGTGGGTAGAGGGACTATAAGATCAGCAGGAATTTTTTTAAAGTACCCCCCTGTGGATACAGGGGGTAGAAGATTATTTGACGATGATATCCCATGTGAAGATATGGAGATGCAGCTAGATTTTAGACAATCTTTATGTATTATCCAAACAGGGATTCATAATATAGGTATTTTACAAGGCTTTCAAGCTCTAGCTAATTTGGATCCTCGTTTAATTTAAAGGTTTTATTTTATAAATATTTAGGATATAAAAAAGACATGCCTAATATAGAATATTTTGACATTTCAGATTATAGTGAAAAGCACCAAGCTAAACTTAGAGGGATAAATTTTAGGTATAAACATACTTTAAACGAATTTAATAAAGCCTATGAACGTGTGGATCAAGTAGGTTTAGGTGCTCCTGAAGTAGCCCTTTCTATAGCTTCAGGCATAGGTTCTGGAGCCTTAGCTGGAGCAGCACTTCCAATTTTTGGCCCGGCTATAGGAGCTGGAATAGGTGGGTTTTTAGGAGCTATCGGAGTATTGTTTAAAGGTTTTAAATCTGAAGCTTTAGATAGAAAACAGCAAGCAGCTGTGGGGGCTATAAAAACTAGGTTTCAAAGAGCTTCTGAAGCAACTAAGCAAGCTTTAAATTTTAGCCAACAGCGTTTTCAGAATATTCAGCTTTTTAATAAAGCTTCAGCTAGGTTTTTAAAAAATAAAAATGCAGCAGCCCATTTAGAACTTAATGCTACAATGCTAGCTGAAACAAATACTTTTAAACGAAACTTGGCTAATTTAGGTCTAAAATTAAAGACAATTAGATTAGAACGAGGTAATGTAGCTCGCACTATTTTGAGACAGCGCGATCTTTTTAAAGTTAAGCAAGAAGCTATTATAGCAAAATATAATATAACAAAAGAATCTATTGATAATAAGCTTAACATATTAGGTTCTAAGTATCGTATGGCATCTTTGGCTAAGGATATGCGTGCTTTAGATGTTGTTAAAGCAAAGCAAGCCCAATTTTTAAGCACTATTACTCCTGTAACTAAAGGAGCAGCAGAGAGTCTCAGACCTGCTAATAGGACTTTAAAACAAGTTTCAGATAGTTTAGCTCTTATGAATAGTATTGAGCAAACCCAAGCTCAAATAGTTTTAGGATATAGAGAGCTAGTTCAAGGTTTAAATCTACAAGCAAAAGAACTTTCAGGAGCAGCTAGACTTGCTAAGCTATCTTATAAAATAAATTTTAAAGAGTTAACAAATACAGCAGCTAATACATTAGATCGGTTAAATACACAGCTGATAGCTTATGGAGCAGAGCTGCAGAATCTTGCTCAGCAGCGTCGTATACTTAATGAAACTTTTACTAATAGACAAAATTTTTACTCAGCTAGGCGCTTATTATTAAATGAAGAATTAGGCATAGCTTTGGATAGATTAAATATTACAACTACTTCGCAATTAACAGCTGAAGCTGAGAATTACACTAAAATATTAGACCACTATAATAATTTAAGTGATCAAAGTGCGTCTCGAATTACTGACATAGTATCTTCTGATGAGATTGGAGAGATAAGTGGCCTTAGCTCTTCTTTTAATAATGCTTTAAGTGTTTTACAAAACTACTTAAATACACAAGCAAGGAGTAATGTACAGGCACCTCAGAATAGCCCTAGCTTGCAGGGGCCTAAAATACAAAGCTTTCCGATACAACCTATAGAATTACCAGGGATTTATAATGTTTAATTATAACGATGCTTCTAATTTTGGTATAAAAGAAGAAGCTCTTTTTAAAGATAATGCGAAGACAGCTTTAAAAGAATATAAAGGTCGATTTAAAAATATCGAAGCTGACTTTAATGCTCGGTATTTAGAAGTAGCTAAAAATATAGAAGAATTTAATAGTAAGTTTTTCTTTTTAAGAAGCCAAGAACGAGGCCGTCAATTACAAGAGGAAGTTGGAGAATTAGTCCAGTTTGCAGAAACTTTTAATGACCCTTCTTTAATCGAAGCTCAAAATCAGCAATGGCTTAGGAACACTCTTGAGATTCTTGATGATGAAGGGGGTCCTTTTGCTGGTGAGTTAAAAGCCGCTGCTACTGAAGGCTATTTAATAGCTTCAACTTACGGCGTTAGAATAGCTGAAGATAAAGTCAAACAAGAAGCTTTTATTCAGTTGGATGCTTTTGATGGACGTTTCAGACAAGCTATAAATAATAATGATATGCAGAATGCTTTACAAGTCCAACATGAGAGAGAAGCAGCTTTGAATAGCTTTGTTGTGGAAGGTATTTTTTCTAAAAATGAGGCTCAAGCTTTTTTAAAAAATTCTAAGAATCAATATGCTGATGCTATATTAGTTCAAAGTCTTGGACATAATTATTATGTTGAAGCTTCTGAAAGTCGTGATGCAGCTTTAAAACATTTAAAAGGTATACAAAAAATAAGTTCTCCTTTTTTTAAAAGGGCCTCAGATAAAGTAAAAACTAATTTTTTAAATAGGCTAGCTAATTTAAAAGAAATGACTTTAGATATTGATGTAAGTCAGTCTCAATTTGAGTATTCACAGGCTCTATTTAATTGGACTAAAGGAGGAACTACTTCAAAGCAAATACAAGCTTATACAAATAGATATAGAAATGATTTAAAAAAAGCTTTAAGTTCAGGACTCTTTAAAACAGCTTCGGCTAAAGCTAAAGCTAATAGAGAACTTGAAAGAATAGCTATTACTAATAGGTTAGTTTTAGATGCGGCTAAAGCAGGTGAAGAGCTAGCTCAAGGCACTGCATTAACTCAACCACTGCTTAATTTCAATAAGACAAGTGCTGCCGTGGCTAAGCATTATGGGTTTTCAATAGGTAGCGAAGGCACTGCTATTATAGATGAATTGAGAAGTTCTTTGGATGTTCCTAAAGGCGATAAAGTAGCCTCTAATGTAGCTCTATACCAATTTGCTTTAGGAGCTGCGGGTAAAGACGATAAACTTACTGAAGTCGAATCTTTAGCTGATTTACGGATACGAATGGCTCAAGTTAGAAAAATGGATACTCTAATGGGTGGCGCTGGAGACTTGGATATAACTTCAGCAGACGCTTTTAGATCGGCTTTAGAGCAAGGAGCAGATCCTGATTTAGTGGGGACTATGGTTCAAGAAAATCCAGAATTATTAGCTGATGTAGCTAAGGCTAGAAGTAAGCCAGAATTTATAGCTACTTCAACAAGTGTTAGAGAGTTTATGACTGTGCATAATAATATTTTTAATTTTTCAAACGCGGATGCTTCAGCATTGTTTGTAAATTTACAGCAAAATACAAATGCTAAGCAGGCTTATGAGAATATTTTTTCTTATTTAGAAAGTGAGTATGAAGGTAACGAAGAATTAGAAGAGTTTTTAAGTTTTGAATCTGTTGGCACACAGCAGTTTTTTAGCTCTATAGCTAATGTAGTCTATAGAGATCTTATAGCAAGTCAAGGTTCAGCAGGAGATTCTAATAAGCTCTTAAATGAGAAGTTAAAAAATGTAGCTTCTTGGGTATTAGGCAAACGCGGGGCTGTTAATTCAGTACAAGAATCTGCAGGTGAATTAGCTGATTCTTATATTCAACAGTTAATAAATAATCAAAGACTTCGAGGCCAAGTCAATGTTACTTTTGATCCTTATTTACAAAGAGATTCTACTTTAGGTAATTTAGTTGTAGATGCTTTTAGTTATCAACCTAATTCCTTAGGTACTGCATTTACAAGTCTTTTTTCTAATAAAAACAAAAACATAGAATATAAAGAGCTAGAAAACTATATTACTAGTTTATTAGGAGATAATACTGTAGATATTTCAGGTGGTAAGCTTAGACTTAGACCTCATTCTAATTCTATTTATAGATTATCATATACTGTAAATGGGACTACAAGAGCTTTAAGAGATGCTAACGGTGACTATATTTTCTTAGATGCTAGTTTAATAGATTTAGCCGAGCCTGCTATACCTAAAGAATATACAGCTGAAGCTATTATGGAACTAATAAAAAGGTCTAATAGATGATAGAAGAACGCACTTTATTTGAATTAGCAGATTTTCATAATCTAGATCCTAATATTGTACAGGGAAATATACCTGAAGTAGGTGTTTTTAAAGCTGCTACAAATTTTGCTGTCTCTGCAAATTTTACAGGTTTTTTAACTCAAAAAATTTTAGGCTTCGTAGATCAAGATATTTTGGAACCTGAAGAATTAAAAAAGCTAGGTCTTCAAGGTACTGAAGCTTTAACTAGAACTGAGGCTAATTTTAGAGTGCGAGCTAAGTTGTATGAAAAAGAATTTGATAAAGCATTAGCAGCAAATGCAAATGCTCCTATTTCTTCATTAGCAAAAGCTTTAGGTGGTGGCTTGGCTGGAGCTTTTTTAGATCCTTTTTTTATTTTGCTATCTGCTGGAACTTCTTTAGGTATTTCAAGTGTCTTGAACTCTGCTAATTTATTAAATAAAATGCGTAACTTATCTACTATAGGAAAAATAGGTGTTAAGACGGCTACTTATGGGGCAGCTGAAGGAGTCTTTAATGTTACAGCTGGTAAGTTAATATCTGATTCTATTGAAAGAGATTATGTACCTTTGAATGCTTTTGTAGATGCTGCTGTAGGAGTTGTGTTTGGTACAGCACTATCACCTAAATTAAAACGTAGTCCTATCATAGAACCTGAATCTCCTTTAGGTAAAGCTAGGCAGCAATCTGAGTTTAATAAAGATATTCAAATAGATCATGAGACTCTTAAATTTGATCCTAAAAGGATAGGATACATGCGTAATGACAAGCCTACAGATGTAAAATTTACTATTTTAGAAGATAGTATAGATAAGATAAATACAGATTCAAAAAGCCCTATCAAATTTTTAACTTATAAAATTGATCCTAGAGCTAAAAAATTTTCATATACTTTACCTTTTCAGGAAATACAAGCTTTGATGGCTCCTCCTGCTAGAAAACAATTAACTTATAGCAAGTTAGATGCAGAGCCTGAGATACTAAATTTTAATAAGGATTCTACGGCAGCTAGGGAAAGACTTGATAAAGATCTTATAGATACTATGGCCAAAGATAAAGATATAAATCTTTCAAAGAAAGATGTCAAAAATCTTAAAGAATTTGTAGATGATATGGAAAGTTACACTTTTTCAGAGGCTTTGAAAAAAGAAAAAGAACAACGACTTTCTGAATATGTCTTTTTTTCTAGATGGACTTTATTAGAGCCTGGAAGACGTAAGCTACCTTTAAAAAGAGTAGAGCATTTTGATACTTTTAAAACTCTTGTGCATAAACTACACCATAATTTTAAACTTTTAAAAACTTATGATAAAAGATATGCTAATTTTTTAAATGCAGAGAGTTTCGACTTCAAAGATTTGAATCCTATAGAAAAGTACCATACTTTTATAGATTTTTTTGGTAGATCCTTTGAAGTTTTGACTAAAGAACCTGTTAAAAAATCTGGGCTACATGTAGTTACTGAAAATGAGATTTTTACTTCAAAAGAGTTCAGACTTTTGTATGAAAAGATTACTCAATTAGATCCAGATGTTTTAGAGCAATTGATTTTTTATACTAAATTTGAAGAAGGACCTTGGCTGTATGATTTATACAGCGCAATAGATAATGTTCAAGCAGCTAGGACTTTAAGGCATTTTATGGACGCAGCTTTACATGATACTGAATGGCCCGCTTTCTCTGTAGAAGCTTTTGTAAAAGGGATTGAAAAAACAAATAAAGAGCATCCGGGAGCTGAAGGTCTTGTAAAGCTTTTAACAATATTAAATACTAACTTAATGAGGAAAGAATGAGAATTAAACTTAACTTATCAAGGTTAACTAAGTATTTGCCTTTGCCTGAGACTCCAGAAGCGGCTGCTCAAATGTCTGATGCTATTCAAAGAAAAGCTTATGATTTAGTGAAAAACAAGCCTTATTTAACTGAATATATAAATAGAATAAATGAGAGTTCTATTAATCCTAAAGTAGAAGCTATAGTTAAACCTAGAGTTCGTGAAGTTTTTAGTTTCAATGAACATGCTATTAAAAAGTTATATTTTGAAACAGATGCAGAATTGCGAGCTGAAAGTTTTCAAAAAGCTTTAACTGTTGAAGGTCTTTCTGATAAACAAACTTTTAAAAATGCTAAAGTTTTTATTAAACAATCTTTAAGACATGCTGAGCATCGGTATAAGCAAGGCTATCGTTTATATGAGCAGAATTTGTTAAATGAATTTAAAACTAAAGGACTTGAAACAGCTGAAGCTTTTAGAACTCTTCTTAAAGCTCCTTTTAAATTTCAACAATTATATAAAGTTTCTCAAGAACAGTTAGCTGCTGCTATATACGATAGACAGGCTATTCCTAATAATGAAATAGCTAATAATATTATAAGCAGTATTCTAAAAACAGATGAAGCTTTCTTAAAACAGATGCAAGATTTTGGTACTGTAGTTAATTTACCTAAGAATCATTTTTTACCTTTTTATGCCCCTTCAGACACAGTCAATTTAATAGGTCTTAATAAGTTTACAGATCTTTTAACTAGAACAACTCAAGTAGATCAAATGCAAGCTCAAGAAATAGCAGCTAAGATCTTAATGTCTGATACTATACGAGACTTGGATAGTTTTAAAAATCTTATATATGATAGTAATCTTCGTTTTAATGATGGTGCAGATATGGTACATTTTTTTAAGACTCTAAATGGTAAAGAATTTGAATTTAATATCTTTAATAAATTCTTTAATCATAAGCAGCGCCTTATGAGAGTATCTGTACTTCAAACTATTTATGGACATACACCTATTGAAACTGTTACAAAAGGACTTTTAAGAGCTCGCAAATTTGGAAAAATAGATAAGACTTTAGATACAGCTTATCCTGAGCTAATTAGAAAGTTTAAAACTCAATTAGAACTTTTAGCTGGGAAACATTTTATATCTGATTCTACAGCTAGAGATGTAGGTAATATAATTAATAGGTCTATGAGTCTAGCTGTAGCAGCTCCTAGTCGTTCTACAGTTAGGAATCTTCTTATAGACTATGAAGCAAATGCTTTGTCTATAGGGGAGTCTTTGTATAATAAGAATTTTAAATTAGGTGGCACAGCCCATAGAGTATATTCAAACCTAGCTTATTTAGTAGGATCAGCTTTTAATAATCAAGCAAAAAAGAATGCCGTAAATGATTTATTAAATATAGCTGGTTGGGCAAATTCGATAGAAGGATTGAGTCATGGGAATGTCTTAGCTTTTGAAGATGTATTTGAAGGAGACTTAAAAAAAGGTACTTCTAATTGGTTGAAGTATACAGATAATTCTTTAAAGAGGATGCAACATAGTTTGTTTAAGTGGTCTGGTAATCATTCGTTATTAGATATAGTGCGAGCTAGGCGTTATATATCTCTACAACAACTATTTACAACTGTATTTAAACATAATACTTTTTCAGAATGGAAAGGTTCTTTAACAGATATTGAACTGAAGCAATTAGATTTTTTAAGAACTAATTTTGATCTAGATGAAAGTGCTTTTAATTTTCTAAAAGAAGCTAAAAAAGCTAAAGTAAATATCTCTAATAAAACTTATAAAAGTTTAGGCTTTGACGAGTTCCCAGAATATATAAGTTCTGATTCTATTATAGAAACCTCAGATTTTATAGCTAATAAATACAAACTTGCGCAAGAAACGCCGGCTCAATATAAGCAGCGTATTGCTAGAGGCTGGCAAAGCTTTGTTTATAATGCTACAAATTCTTTTGCGCCCGTTACTACTGTAGCTGATAGTCTTACAGGGCCTTTACTTGTTAATACGAATCCTTGGTTAGGTATAACTTTAAGACCCCATTTAAAATTTGCAGATCCTGCTCAAGCACAAGTTAATGCTTGGATAGAAGATATGGCTGTAGCTGTGTACGGAAGGCCTACACAATCTATAGGCTTTGATGGTAGTATGGTAGCTTGGGGAAAAGGTCTTGCTACATATACAGCTTTTGGAGCCGCAGCTATATGGGCTAAGGATTTGTTAAACAATAAGCAACCAACTGATTTTACTGATAAGTTTAATGCAGCTAGACTAGTGGCTATTTCAGGGTTTTTTGGTTATGGTAATATGGTAGCTGCGAATGCTTTAGGGGTTTTCCCTTCTTTTTCTTCTAGTGTTTATTCAGGGACTCCGGCAGGTCCTATATTAAATCCTCTTACTGAAATAGGTAAGGCCGCTATTGGTGAGCAATCTTTTAGTGATGCTGCTATTGGCATAGGCTCTTATAATCCAGTATCTCGGTTATGGTTTGCAAGCGGAGCTATTAATTATGGATTGAATCACATCTTATTAGAACCTAGAGACTTGAAAAGAAAATACAGACATTTGGAGTTATATGGAAAACCGTACTTATTTTAAATTTACAATGAATCCTGTCTATCTAAGGGTTCGTCATGATACTTGGGTACAATTCTTTACTCAAGATGATGAAGTTATAGAGCATGCTATAGCAGGTGCTAATACTTTTAATTTAGACGAGGCCTATCTTAATACAACTATTTATGCACAAGTCCTTGCTAATTATTTTGTTTTTGATCCTCTAGCAGAGCCGGAAGAACCTTTAGCAGACTTATATGAGATCTTAGAAAAAGATAATTTTAATCTAGAAAGTGCTGAAGAAGAGGAGGGCCTTGGTTTATTCATAAGTGATAGAGTGAAGCCTTCTTATATAGTAGTAAAAGAAAGTGCTCAAAAATTTAAACAAGGATATGCAATACCTGTTTATGCTAATAATATTCATTGTTTACAAAGGGTCACTTTATATGATATTATAAATAAAAATAATGCTATTTATCCTACTTATTCTGATGGCTATTATTCTTTTTTAAATATGAAAGGGCGTTATGTATTATATTAAGAGAATTTTGTTTCGCTCAGAAGCTTCTAGGTATTCAATAGCTTTTAAAGGCCTTAATGATAGAAAAGCTAGCTTTTATTGTATAGAAAATGGCTTTTTAAAGCCTTGTATTTTTACGCATAAAATAGAAGATTCTTATGAATTGACTAAGACGGAGCCTCGAAACTTTTCTGCTAAAGGTTTTGGTGTTTTTTTTGCAGTACCTTCGCAGGCTCCTCTAGGCTTCCCAGATTCTGAAGCTTACTTTCAGTATCTAACTGTATTAGCTATGTCTTTGAAGTATGAAAAAGCTTTAAAACCTCTTTCTACTTATGAAACTGTATTTAATTTTTTACCTAATGCAAAAGCTGTTTTACTAGATCAAGTCCCTTCTGAGGCTTCTTATAATGAATTGTACGCTTTCTTAATAGATCAGTTAGTTTCTATAGTTAATAAGCTTGACACAGAAAGAGCTCCTTATTCAGGCACTCTTATTAAAAAGAGACCTTTTAATTTGAATGATAATTTGTTTGTAGCCACTTTAATAGAGAGAGCTGATTATTTTGAATGCACTCATAGTAAAATAATCCAAGATTTTATTAAGAGTTCTAAAGGTATTATAGTTCCTAATTTTAGTTTTGAAGGAGAGAGGCCTACTCATTTTTTACGTTGCTCTACACCTTTTGTTCCGGGGATACCTTTAGAGGTAGAGACTTTGGCTAAGCCTATAAAATATAAAGTCTCAAATAATACAGTTTATAATAAATTTTTACCTAGTGCTGATCTTTTTTCTGAATATGTCTTAACAAATGAAGATGGTAGAGCTATTCAAGAAGGAGAAACTTTAGCAGCTCAGTTAATAGAGCTTAAAAAGCATTTAAAACCTATCGACTCTATACTTATTGAATGGGGATTTTTAAGTGGCTCATTACTTAGTTTTAAAATAACTAATGGGACATTACCTGTTATAACTTTTGAGCTACCATCTACTCCTACTAAATTAGTTATTAAAGTACATACTAAACTTAATTCAAATATACAACCTAGATTAGTTAGTTTAACAGGACTTGTATCTACTAATACTTCTTGGACTAGAACTTATGCTAATGGAGTGACTACTTTTACTTCTGTTAATGAAGCGAGTGCTCTTGATAGTACTTTAGAAATAGGATGGAATGTATGAAAGAGACTTTTAATATAACAAAAGAACTTAAAACTTATACTACTTCTATTCCTACTAAGACAGATAATATTAAGCCTTATTTATTATACAATGATTCTGATCCAGTCGATGCTAGTTTTTATTCTGTTTATATTTTAAGCGATAGTACTTTAGGTATTTTAAATAAAAATTTAAAAGCAGGTTCGTATACTATTTATAGAAATACGCAATTAACTAAAACATGGGTTACTAATAAACAAGCTTTAACTTTAGCTCTAGACGCTGTTTTACAGTATTTAGAAGACTTAAATACTTTAGGAAATAGAGAGGCCACTATTCTATTAGAAGAGTTTAAAGATAAATATAATTATTTACTCACTGACCATTTGTTATCTACGCATATTAATAAAGTGCAATCCCCAGTAAAAACTGCTCCTTTTATAACTATTAGCGGTGCTGCAGTTATGGCAAAACCTAGTTCTTTTTTAGTAGATTATGTTTTGCCTTATCCACTGCCTCCATTTAAACATGACCCTTATTCAGGAGTTTCTAAAATAAATAGAGTTACTTATACTCCTATAAAGTCTATTAGCTATGATAAAAGTATTTTAAAAATAACTCTTTATAGATTTTTTTACAATCCTTTAGAAGAAAAAGCTCAAGAGGCAATATTTGAGTTTACAGAAGATATGCCTTATGTTAACCTATATTTAGGAAATATCATAGGACCTATAAAAACGATTTCTGAAGATGGTGCACTAGAAATGCAATTTGCTGCTATGTTTTTAGAAGATGCTTTAAAGCCTAGCTATTTAGCTTTAAGACATGGTCTTACTGGTACTTTTATACCTTTGAAAGTATTTTATTTTAATGATAGGTTTTTATAGTGAATGAAAATATACAATATAAAATGATGGATGATTGCCGTACTTTACATGTTATATACGAATATGAAGAAAAAAAATGTACTATTTATAAAGCAGAGCCTTTTACTGAAGATGATTGGCTAGATTTTTTTTTTAGATGGGAACCTACAGATAAAGATATTGATACCGCTCAATGATTAGTTTAATAGATAAAATTAGATTTGCTATAGATAGGTCTAGCTTAACAGAGCCTCTAATAGAAGTGGCCGATGTACCTAATGCTGTGTACAATTTAAGGCTAACTGATAGAGGCAATCAAACATTTATTGAATGGGATTATAATGATGTACAAGGAATGCGTCATTCTGAATCTCGTCATTTATTAGCTTCTGCTACAGATCCCGATAGTCCTGCTACTCCTGCTACTTTGTTGACTCCATATTCTTATCTTGAAAATTTTATAGGAGCCAGACTAGCCACTACAGATATAACTACAAACACAGCAATACCTACTACTGGTGATGGTTTAAAAATACAGCTAATAGCAGCTAATACTGAAGCTAAAGGAGGCCTAAAAGGTGGAGAGCCTTTTTTAAGCAACTACTTTGGCGGTATTGAGATAGATGTAGATACTCAAGGGGTTTTAGAAGCCACTTTAGTTTTTACACATGTGATAGGTAGCAATTCTTTTAAAGCTAAAAGAATACGTACTTATAATATGAATCCTAGTAGAGGCTTAACATTAAACTTAAATGCTTTTGACTCTTTTACTATAGTTCCTAATGTGGGCTCTGTCACTACAAGAGATGGTACTACTTTCAATCTTACAGCACGAGATTTAGAAGATCCTAGTCATATAGAAGTTTACTTATATTTAAAATTTTTTACTAATATAGAAAAGACTACTCGTAAAGCAGTTAATATAGAAGATCTTATATTTGAAAGGCCTCAGCTAGTTTTTAGACAGCTTCAATTTGTAACAGATGCAGAAATAAAGTCTAGAAATCTAAAGGGTGATAAAGGAGACCCAGGTCCGCCAGGAGAAGGTATTGTAGCTGGTGGTACAGCTGGGCAGATTTTAGCTAAGAAGTCTACCACAGATTATGATACAGAATGGGTAGATAATACTGGAGGTATTTCTGAAGTATTTACAAAAGAGCCTGTCCAAGGTTCTGGCACAGAAGAAGATCCTATATCCATAGACGAAAATGCTTTAGACATTACTATCTTAGATAACGATGGAACTCCTATTAATACTAATGATGTAGGAGATGCTGTAGGACAATTTGAAGTTACTAGAAGTTTTGGTAGAGATCCTACTCAAGTATTTAGTCCTCGCGGTGTTGTAGAGAGGTCTATATTACCTCAATATGGGGGTATTTATTCTATAGGATCAATAGTCTTATTCCTAGGAAGTGATCGAAAAGTTTATCGCTATGACTATAAAAAAAATATTATTACTCTTTATAATACTCGAGCCGTTTCTACTACTCTAGGTGTAGGGGGCCGTGTAGGAATATTTGGATCTTCTAGGGGCCTTGTTGTGGGCTTTAATTCTTCAGGTGTATACTATTTATGGGTGCTTGAAGTAGTTAATAATGTTCTTACTTGGCAAAGACTAGGCTCTATCAGATGGACTGGCAATAATGCTGTGAATTGGCTTCCTGATCCTGAAACTTTTGTTATTAATGGGGATAATATTTTATTTATAAACGGCAGTAGTCACTCAGTAGTAGCCGTAGATATGGCTACTATGAATCATGTCCCAGAAGCAAGTTTTAGCTTACCAAGTAATTTTACAAGTATTGCTGGTGCTGATATTTATAATGGTAAATTATATGTTTTTAATAGAAGGGGCGGAACTCATACTTATGGAGCTTTTGAACTAGATGGAACTTTAATAACTAGCACTTCATATACTTATCCTGGTACTTATGGATCTAGGGATCCTGCTCCTACAGGGCTTACAATACTCCCTGTTAGAGGGACCCCTCTTTTAACGCATATATACTCAGCTAATAATGGTCTTAAATATTTAATAGGCCATGCCCCTATTCCTGGAAATAAGTTAGTAACTAAAGTGAGCTTAAGTAATGTAGTAGACGTATCACAAGCACAAGGACTCCCTACTCAAAAAGGCCCTTGGAAGAATTATATAAAACAAACTAGCGCTATAAATAAAAGAATAACTACAGCTGAAGTTGGAACATTATTTATTGCTGCTAATAATTCTGGGACAGTTGAAATACGAACTCCTGCTTCAAATACTGGTTTTCAAGCAGGAGATGCTTTTGGTGTATATAAAGCCGCAGGAAATGGTTTTGCGACTATTACTATAGGTGGCGCTTCTACAGGCGTAGGTCTCCGATCTACACTTGTTGCAGCGTATACTGGCTCAGAATGGCTTTTATCAGAATGGTCTACAGGTGATTTTTCCAATTATTTTGGAGCATGGTCTTCTACAAGATATTATAGCTCGGGCGCAATTGTTTTACAAAATTCAAAGTATTATATAAGAAAACCTGGAATTAGTGCCTCTTTAGGCAGAGGCACGTTTGATGCACAGTACTGGATTGAGATTAAAGAACCTAGTTCAGGAGGCTCATATCTTTCTACAATTGAACAAGTACAAAATTCAAGCAAGACTTTAGCAGCTTCTGATAAAAATAAAGTCTTTGAAGTCCTTACAGGAAATACTAATAGAGTCTTTAAATTATATGCTTCTCCAAAGAATGGAGATGCTATTGGTATTTTTAAAGATGATGCTGCCTCTGGAAAAGTCGAGATCCAAAACTCAGCTGGTGTTAAAATCGCAGAATTAACTAGCCAAGGAGAAGGCGTAACTCTTATGTATTCTGGGCGTTTATGGGAAATCATTAGTGATGCTGGTCGTGGTGGGGCGGCTGTAGACAAAGCCTCTGTTTATAATCAAAATAAAGCTATTATAAAAGCTGATACTGGTATAAACTTAGTTACTAATGATACTAATAAAGAAATAACATTAGCTACGCAAGCTCCTACATGGCTGGCTACTGTTTCTTATAAAAAAGGTCAAATAGTTGAATTTCATGGTAGGTTTTATATTGCTTTAGCGACTGTAGCAGCTAGTAGTACAACCCCAGTAGGATCTTCGGATTGGCAGCTTTTAGGAGATGAGCATTCTTTTATAACAAATTTAGGACCTAGATTTCCTGCTTCTCCAAAAATTGGAGAAGACTTTTATCTGACTGAAGATATTTTTCAATCGATCATCCCAGAGGCAGTTTCAAATTCACTAGCTGGTCATCATACTAATTCTGTTTTTAAATCAGCTGCAATCGCAATCTATAATAATGCGGAGTCTGGAAAACATGGTACAGCTGTTCCTGCTTTAACAAAAGATTTTTCGGTTATTGCCGCCGCAAATGAGATTTTAGTGTTCCTTAAAAAATCGGATTTTTCTAAAACTCTTAAAACATTAACTGTCAATGGAACAGATCTGACAATGACTAGAGCTGGTTCATTTGGGCCTTCTGATTCGTATTGGCAGTATTCATCACCTTCAAATATGTTTCAAGGATCAAATGAAGCATGGAATCTCTTTAGAGTAGGTAGTATAAATAATATACAATTTACTTATACAGATAACTCAAGTGAGTTTCATGTTTCTTTTACAAAAGGAAAACATTATGTTTGGGACGGCTCTGCATGGAATGAACTTTCTGATGATGATCCTATCATTAAAGTAATTGACACAGAAATAGATAAAAAAGTTATTAATCCGTATTTTAGAAAAGGATTTGATGTTTCTGGCCACTCATCACAAGATATAGCAACAAAGTTTGCATCTCCAGATCGTCCACAAGCTCTTGCACATGACGACGACCACAAATATTTGTTTGTTGCAGATTACGACCATTTAGGTAACTCACATGTAACCATTTACTCTATGTACCTAACAGAAGATGAGGGGTGGAGTAGAAAATCTACGCCTATCTCAAAAACCGGGGTAGGAAGTAGAATACAATTTCTTGCTTATGACAAAACAAACGCAACAACCGGAATTTTATATGTTGGGTTTGGTGGGGCTACGGCTACAGACACAAAAATTGATCGTTATACAATAACAGCCGGAGCACTTAATGATAACCATTATTTAAGCCCCACTGTTTCTAAAATAAATGATTCACCTCAAAGAACTCTAAATGTTGGAGCTAATAATATTATCGGTGCAGATTTTGTTATTGATTCAAATAATAAAAAAAGATTATATGTTGTAACGGCTTCGAGTAGTACTAGAGTGTATAATCCTGGTTCGGTTTCTTCGGGCGCACTAGCTTTTGTAAAGACTATAGCAAAACATTCTCAAATTCAAAATGAGTCTGCTGGTTTTACAAATAATAAAACTGATAAGAAACTATATACTATTGATTCTGTAGATCGTGTAATAAGAATATGGGATTATTCTAGTGATGCTGATAATCCAACGGAAGATACTACAAACACGATTGATATATCTTCTGTTCCAGCCTCTATAGTTTATGGCGGTAACAGGTTTTATCATTATAATGATTTGGTTGTTGATGGGGCATTAGGTAGGATTTATATTGTCAGTGATGGACAAGATTATGTTTTTATTTTGCCTTTACAAGCTCAAATATATAAGAGTCGATACCATCATTCAAATAACATTTTGAATCAAAATGTAATTTTCCCTTATGATGCAGACGAACTTTATTTTTCTACGAACGCGGAAAAAACTTGGTACAAAAATAATATTGAAGATGGTCTTCTAATTCCATTAGTAGGCGGAGTAAAATTTACAGATATCGACTATTTAAAAGTTAAAACTATACTTGCCACCTTTGGTTCTACTTCTGGCGGTGTTAATACAGGAAATAATATTGATAGAACAAAATGGGTAAACTCTGCAAAATATCCTTTACCAATTGTTGATGGCGATGAAATCATATCTTTTTCAGAATTAGCACTGGCTTCGGCTTTTACTGATAATACTCGAAGTGCTCTAACTTCATCTTTTCAAAGCAATTTACAGTTTTTTAAAAGTCTGGGTATCTTTGTTCCAACTGATTCACAAGCTGTTAGGCCAGCATATCTAATTTTTGGTGGAGATCAGCATAGTGCTTCCGGTGCAGGAAATAATTATATTCGTGCAAACATAACTTTTTTGCGAAACGAACAAGGCGTATTAACGCATGTCTTTTTAAGGCCACAAATTATTAATAGAATTAGTTCATCTGGGTCTAGTTTTAAACTTTTAAGATTAGAAGGGCTAAAAATAACTTATAAATAAAGGAGGAAAAAATGAGAAAGAGGCGATTAAAAGATAGTTCTGCAGGAATAGATTTTTTTATGTTAGTAACTCAGTTTTTACGTGCTTCGCATAAACTCGAGCAAACACATGATGCGGCTCTTAAAACTAGTACTGACGCTGAGAATCTTGCTGCAGTATTTAGCTATTATAAAGAAGAAAAAGAGTATCTTCTGCATCAAATGTATACTCTTTTATGGAAAAGAGCTGAAGAAATAAGTGAATGACTTATGAGGAATGCTGGCAATTATTTTTGATTTGCCGAGAAAGCCTTGAATTTATCGACTTTTATGTCGACTGCATTGAGCAGCATTTAAAGTGTTTAGATACAATAACCCAAAAAGGAGGATTAAATGGACCAAAAAGAATTTGAAAGATTGGCGTATAAGCATTATGAAGAACGCTTAAAACGAATACAAAATCTAACCCCTGAAGAATCTCAGGCCTGTGCTAAGTTTATGATGCCTGGCTACTTACAACGTGCCGCTGCTTTTAGAAATAATGAGATTTTTACTGTTAAAGATCTTGATAACCAAATCAACAAATGTGTAGAAATATATAGAAACGACTTAAGACAAAGTGGTGAAGCTTATAAAAATGAGGTGGCTCGTTTAGTCGAAGCCGATCGCTTAAGAAAACAAGCAGAACGAGAAGAACAAGCTAGGCTAAGAGAAGCAGAAGAAAATGCTAAGCAGCTTTGGCTCTCTCAAGGAAACGATCCAAAAGTTTTTGCTAAAAAGCAAACAACTGAAGAGCAGATGGACGAAGCAACCCATATATCTTTTTTAAATGAAGCTCTAAATTTTCATAAGACTAAAACAAAATTATGGGGGCATGTTAATTTTTGGAATAGGGTAAAAGCAGCAGTGCTAGCTGGAGACATAGACAAAGAACTACATGATGAAATCTTAGAACGAGGAGCAGGAGCTAGGCCGAGCAGTAGATTCTATCATCTTTGGCAGATGTCAATGGCTTTTGCTAGGAGGGCGTTATAATGAGCATATTCGATAAAATTCCTATACCAGGCAAAGGAGGAGGTGACAGTTTTAACCCAGCTAACTCAGTAAAAAATGAACTTGATAATTTTCGTAGGCAAATACAACAAGAAGTAGATGGTAAAGTAAATAAGCTAAGGCACGAAGTAGATAGTAAAGTACATGCTATAGATCGCAGTATAAGTAGCTTACCAAAGGAAGTACTAGAAGGCCTAAAATCTGAGTTACATAAAGCTGTTGAAAAAGCAGTTAAAGCAGGGCTTTCTGTAGGATACCAAGAATTAAAAAATAATATAAATATTATAAAAGGGCTTTCGATAAATATAGACTTCGGTCTCTTTACTAACCTTATAGGGGGTGGAATCTCTTTAGGTTGGACAGGCCTTAAAGAAAGAGCTCTTAAAGCTGAAGACTTAGTCAAAATGCTTAAAGAAGCTAAAAACAAAGATATACAAAAACGAGCTGAAATAATTAATCTTGTGAAAACTGTAGGTCCTGATAATTTATCAGTAAGCGTGTCTGCTCTTACTATTGATTTAGACGTCTTCTTAGGTGTGGATAGGTTGGATTATTACTTAGGTCGTATAGGGGTTCCTAAGTGAGCTCAGGCATATCAAATTTGATACAAAATTTGAGACGATGGATTATATTAACAATTGATTTCATATCGAATATGATATAATTAAATGCGATCTGGATCGTCTTGTGAATCATCTTCTATGCGCATGCCCTCGGTCAAACTTTTGATTGCACTTTCTCCACGCTTATCAGGATGAAAGCCTAATATGATGCCATAGTAGTTGTGATACTTGCCATTTAATTGAGACTTATTATGAAAAGTACCATGGAGCAGATCTGCTACTAGACCTATTCTAAAACGTTCAGCTGGGCCGAAATACCACATAAGTCCTATACGTAGTTCTTCTGTGTGATCGATAGCTACAAAGAAAGATAAACTATTAAAAAGAAGTTCAACAGCTCCTCCACCATGTAATTCAATATCTGTTGTTAAACCACCTAAGACTGAAAAATAAACATAGTCTTTTTCTTCGCAACATAAATGGTATACTAGTTGTGTTTGAAACATGCCTTTTTTATGGTACAAATGATAGTTAGTCACTATATCAAATTTTGTGCCTATATTTCTTTTCAACAAATGAGCACTTACCACAATATCTTTATAAGAAAATTCTTCGTTAGGATCAAACACAGAAGTAAGCGTATCTTGATCCGCTGTAAAAGACATAAGGAGCTCTGAAGATGATCTTGCTGGTAAGTACAATGCTAAAGAGGTAAACGAATAGAAAAGACTTACAATTAAAATGAATATCTTCATTTGAGCTCCTTATTGTTGATGGAAATACGCCATAAAACCATAAAATTTTAAATTGCCAGCGTCACCTTGTATTGAATAGCGTACTACAAATTGTAGCTGTGTACTGCCATTACTAAAAACAATTCCTTGAGTCTGCATTCTACCAATATCATTAACCCATTCAGACGTATCAGCAGCATTACCACCGGCAGCTTGGTCATCTGTTGCTCCCTTAGAATACTTTAACCATCTAGAATCTGAAAAATTATATATAGTACCTATTTTAAAACCAAAAGCAACCATAGCTTGAGCTTTTGCTTGCGCGAGATCACCTGTTGTAAAAGAATTGTTTTCTACTCGAACAGCAGCACTCACAAAATATGTCCCAGTAGCTAAAGTAACAGCTCCGCTATCAGCAGCAAGCGTTATAATTCCATCATCACGCCTTATAGAAGAAGAAGGCTTTAATATGAACTCACCATCTGTATTATTAACATTTAATGAATTGGATCCTGAGAGCCCTGTAAAATTACCTTGTTGTCCTGCTACTCCTAAAACAGCCCACTTACCTGGAACAAAAATATTTCCAGGATCTATAACACCGACTGATGGATTCTGTATATATTTTTGCTCTCTAAATAATTCACCCATAATTTTCTCCTTATTGTTCAGTTAAGCCGACAAAAACACTCTTTACTTCTAATGTTCCTGCATTACCTTGACAGTCATATCTTAATTTTAAATTAAAAGGATCATTAGATAATGAAGGGGTTATAGTTCCGCATATTCGTAAACGACCTTGGACTTGTACCCAAGCAAGCTGAGATGCGGCATCTGCTAATTGAGGGGCTCTGTCTGTGCCTGCTGAAGAATATTCAAGGTACTTGGTATCAAAAAATCTTTGATTACTTCCAGTATGTTGCAAAAGTAGAGTAGCTGTAGCTTGTAGCTTAGCTTGTACATTGTCAGCGTCAACAGAATTAGAAGTTTTATTTTCAACTGTAGCATGGGCTGTTATTAGCCATACTCCAGAATGAGGAGGAGTTATTACACCATCATCATTCGCACCTAGTTTAATTAACACTTCACCTCTTTGATTAGAAGAGGAAATAGTTATAGTTTGATCAGTATTAGCAAAACTAGTATCGTAGTCACCATCTGTAAATTGAGTGGCAGGTACGAAACGATATATAACTTGTTGCTGACTCTTTAAATCTCGAATATATTTTTGCTCTCTTACTAACATAGCTTCTCCTTATTGTTGGGTGCCTATTAAGGTTGCAGAATTTATTTTTATACTACCCGCATTTCCTTGAGTTCTCCAAGTTAATTCAGGCCAACAAAAAGTTGCGGCTCCTGAAATAGGTGTGACTATTGCAGCAACACTCATGTGACCTTGCAAAGCAACCCATGCAGCATGTTTTGCTGCACCAAAACCTCCATATTTAGTAACATTAGAAGCATTTGTATATTTTAAAATAGTAGTTTCTCTAGCTGTACGAGACAAGGTATCAAAAGCGCCTGCTCCAGTTCTTACATGCCGTACGGCAATAGCTAAAGAAACAATAGCTGAGCAATTAGCTTGCACTCTTTCAGCACTAGTAATACGACTTACATTATTTATAACATGTGCTCTGACGCAAATAAGCCATGGAATAGTACCTAAAGGCAAAGCAAAAGAACCATTAGAAGTAACAGAGCTACTAGCTCCTTGACTTTTAGTATACGAAGATCTAAAAGTACTATTATTATTAAGACGAATATTATGAATACCATTTTGCGTAGAAGCAGATACTGTTATTGTCGTATCGCTAGAACTTCTTTGACCACCTACATTTAAAGCATTATTTGTATCAGAATCAGCACCTAAGAAAACAGCATTTGCTGATAGAAACCTACCTTGGCCATCACCTAGTACTTGTGGAGGGTTAACTACATATTTTCTACTACGGACTAGTCTGCTCATTTATACTCCTTGTCTAAGTCTTGTAGACGTTTCATCCAGCCTCTTTTATTAGGTTCCCAATTTTTAAGCTTTTTTAAAAAACTTAGTCTTCTTGCAAGATAGGCTTTCTTATTAAAATTCTTACAAGCTTTGAGAGACTGAGGACCCCATAAGCCGTCTACAGCTATCTTATGAGAAGCCTGTAAGATCTTTATAGCTCGTGTAGGCCCTGAGTTCAGAGCAGTGTCTCCCAAAATAGCGAAAGCAGTATAGGGGCAGCCTTCGAATTTTTTATAGTAATCTACATACATTTCTTTTTTAAAATGATAACAAAAATTTTCTGTAGGTCCAAAAGGATCTGCAGCTCCTTTAGGTAAATGAAAATCATATATACAATTTTTAAAAAGATTATTAAGAGTGTCAGCAAAAAATTGGTACCTTGCTCGTATAGAAAAAGATCCGCAAGTAAAACCTCCAGGATCTACTTTAGGACTTGGATTATGGCAAAAAGGTTTTCGAGACCAGTTTTTACCTATTTCATGACGTAGCACCTGATAAAAAGTGCTTGTAGCAAAATTATATTTATTTCTATCTACTATGCTTATAAGAGGCTCTTTTTTTACTTCTATAATAATTTTATCTTTAGGAGGTGCTTTTTGTATCTTAATGTTTGCTGCCGCATAGACTAACAGAAAAAAAACTATAGCTAAAAAACAAATCTTAATTAATGTCATTCTTTTCATTCTACTACTATTACCGCCTCTGAATCAAAAACACCGGATTGCTGTATACATAAATCCCAGCCATTAGCATTGCAGTACTCTATAGCCGCAGCAACATATTTAGCTTGTGTAATTCCTACTTTAGGGTACTTTTCTTTAAATTCGTCCCAAGTTAATTCTATATCACAGTTACCATCACAAGGGGCCATAAAACACTTAACAGTTAAGACACCTGTTATATCACAAATAGCCACAGGAGGCACATAAGTAAGATACTTAGGCTTGACAGCTTCTTTAACTTTTTCAACAGCTATGGCTGCTCCTGCTCCTGCTATGACTCCTGAAGGATTAACGTCTTTGGTACTCACTTGAGGCAAAGCACCACAAGCCCCTAGAGTTAAAAAAATTATTGTTTGTGTAATTTTAGTAAGCATAATTCTAATTCCTTACTATTTGTTGTATTATAACAATGATCTATGATTTCTTTTTCAGTTTTTATAATAGTTTTTTTATATTTATTTTCTTTATATTTTTTATATACTAGAAGAGAGCCCATAAGTACACTTAAAAATACGAATGAAACACCTATTTTAGCAATATTAGCTAATATAAATTTATAAAATAACATAATTTTCTCCTTTATGGATTGTACGGTACTTTTATTACCGGAGGTTGGATGGCTCTATAGACCATTAAATGACGTTCATAGTCTAAATCTTTTATAAAAAAATTAAGCACTTCTTCTGAAAAAGTTTCTGCAGAAAGAAAAGTTCTTATACTAGGTACTTCTCCTCTAAAATTTAAAGTATTTGTCACACTTGTATCAGGCGCATGATAATGTGATAGTTTTTTAGCAACTTTAAATTGATTTCTATAAATATGAGCTGAACCTATATTAAAAACTAAAGCAATAGGAGCTGTATTTAACAACTTACTTAGTAAGATGCCAAACAATTGCCACATGAGAATATCATAAGGTAGTCCGCATAAAATATCTGCAGAACGTTGTGTAATAATAAGGGTTCCATTTCTTATGCCAAGAACGTCTTCTATAATATACTGAACAGAAGTTATACAAGGAGGAATACACATATCTTTATTTTCAATAGGATTCCAAAAATTTAAAACAAGTCTTCTTGAATAAGGCTCATTAAAGGCTTCTTCAAAGAATCTTTTTAATTGAGCTCCTCTATTTAATTGTTCGCCATAGATAGGGCCTAATTTAGGATAAGCATCCCACCAATAAACTCCATGTTTATGAAGAATTTTAGTATCTGTAGAGCAACTTAAAACCCAAAGTAGTTCACCAAAAGCTTTTCTAATACTTATAAATCTCTGAGTCATAAGCACTTCAGGACCTGTATCTAAATCCTCAAAGCGCAATTGAACACCAGTTCTTGATATAGACATTGGTTTATTTTTATGCATGGCTTTAACATGGCTATGCTGCCTAAACACTGTATTTACAAGTTTATAGTACGGTGTATATTCCATATTTACCTCCAACATGAGACGAGTTCAACGTCAGTTTGTAATTTAAAATTTGGCAACCATTGTACTGGGGCTTCTAATACTTTTTGTAAGTAAGCGATATCTTTTTCGTCTCCTTCAAAAAGAAGCTCATCATGAATATCAAAAATAACTTCTGATAACACAAGTTGTCTTTTTTCATAAATTAGTTCTCTAACCATACTTTGATTATATATAGAAAGCAGCCTAGCCCCTATAGCTTGAGGC
>CBDETO010000002.1:0-14169 GCA_965243065.1 Bdellovibrionales bacterium | reverse complement strand
ACCTTGGCAGAAATGATGTTGAGAATGTTTTTTAATTCTTTAGTTCCATAAGATTGATTTAAGCAGAAAAAATTATCTTCGATATTTTCTTTCATCTCAAGTTCTCCATCAGAGACAAGAATAACAGAGGATGAAATGTTTAGCGCTCTTATAACTTTATAAATATCTTCTCCACTCATTTTATTTTCTTGACTTTCGTTACAAAAAATAAAATCATAATAATAGGCGTTAGGCTTCACTTGGTCGATGAGTTCTGAGAAATTTTGAACATAACTAAAGTTTGCGTCTTGAAAAAAGTCTTTAAGTTTTGAAGCGTGGTCTCCCCATAGTTTTGGATTGCTTTCGCAGATTAAAAAATTCATAAGTTCCTCCCAGTTTTTTTTGATTTTTATTTTATTGTCACTAACTTTCGCTGTGTTTGATTTCTGCTATTACATCAAGCGGACTAACATCAAAATGCCTACAAAATTTATCGAACTCAGAAAATCTTATATCTTCCAGGCCTCGCTCTATGCGAGAAATTTGACTTTGATCCTTTCCCAAAAGGTAAGCTACAATTCTTTGTGATTGGTGGTTTTTTTCTCTTATGGCCTTTAAAGTTTTTCCGGTTTTAATTTTAAACACATCATTTATTTCAGCTTTTTTATTGAGATTTAAAATATTTATTTTGGTTGTAGTTTGTGCTTCAGTTCTCATAAAATTGTCTGCTTTTTTACTTTTTATTAACCCCATCAAGATCACCTTATTTATAAGGTGTTACTAGAGAAACAATGGCCTGATATTTAAGGTGTGTCTACACATAAAAAGTTAGCTAAACATATTAGAGCATTGCGCAGAGAAAATAAGTTGTCTCAAGACGCTTTAGCAGAATTGGCCCAAATTGAATATAAACACCTTCAGGCCTTAGAAAACCCCAAAAACACCCATTCACCTACCCTCAGAACTTTAGAAAAAATAAGTAATGCGTTAAAATTGCAAGTTTGGGAATTTTTAAGGCCCATTTATTCAAAAATAGACTAGAAACGATTTTTGAAAATTAATAATGATTTGCGTTATGGCTTAACATAATCACAAAACACCTTATTTAAAAGGTTCTTTTTCCGATGGGATAAACCTGATATTTCAGGCGTGGCAACAGAAAAGAAGTTAGCAAAACATATCAGAATACTGCGCAAGAAAAAGAATTTAACTCAAAGCGCTTTTGCTGAATTGGCCGACATTGAATATAAGCATATTCAGGCCTTAGAGAGTCCTAAAAATACTCATTCTCCTACACTGAGAACCTTAGAAAAGATTAGCTTTGCTTTAGAACTAGAAGTCTGGGAACTTTTGAGGCCCATTTACTCCTCTAATAAATAAAAATGGCCCAGAGGCCACCTTTACAGGTGGCACTCCAGACTTGAAGGCCTCATTGACCGCCTTCATAATGGCCAGGCCAGCAGGGTTGACATCGGGGTGGTACTTTTTGCAGGCCTTGCAATAGGCATTTTTCACTTCTTCGTAAGTTACTTCTTATTTTGAATGGAGTTTAAAAAAGCTGTATTTACTATTTAGATTTTTCAATCAAAGCAGAATCTACACCATTAAGAAAGGCCTTAGAGACACGGAAAATTTCATTAGTGTATTTTATCATTGAATCTTTTTTTCGTTGTCTTCTATTTCTATTGCTTGGTGCTAAATCAATATCCATTTCATGTGCAATTTGATTTCTGACATTAAAAATTTCAGACAACTGGTCTTTATCTTTTGTAATTTTTTCTGAGGGTATATCAAAAGAAGCTGCTACAGTAAGAATTTGATCAGTCGATTGTAAACTTCTTGAAGAAAGTTCTTTGATGTGTTCTTCAATTAAGCGAGAGCGTGGGTCTTTATCGGTCATTATTTCAGTTATCAATTTGTGATCAGTATCTTGTTTTAACTTTCTTTTTGAAAATTCTTTAAACGCTGCTTCTGCACCTTTTTGGGAATGGATGACTTTAGGAAGGGCATCTTTTATTAACTGTTTAACAAGAGAATCCAATCCTGAACTTGCAAACATTAACATGGCCCTTAATAAATCTTGTTCTTTATCGGTCAATGCCCCTCTAACTTTTCGCTTAAACCTAATTTCTTCAAATATATCTAAAAATGATTGAGAACTATTGCATGCACTACAAAGTATGGAATATCCATCTTGACAATGGGATGATTTTGGTTTTTTGGGTTCAGAGAAAGAAGACATATTAAGCGCTTTCCTTTAATTGAACATCTATGGCCATTGGAGGCAGAGAAGAGGAAGGAACGGTTCCAGGATAGCCAGGATAACCTGGGAGTGCTGGATAACCAGGGTAGCCGGGATAGCCTTGATTTTGGAAGTTTTGGAAATAATAAAATCTGCTGCCTGATGGGTCTTTTACAATTGTTCCCAAATATTGGCCTTCTACGGTTACAACATGGCCATTATTCCAAGGTATCCATCCTATCCATCTTCCCGATGTATCAAAAATATATTTATCTATTCGGAAAGCTATCCAAATTCCAAGGGAGTTATATAAATGTTCTTCTGCTCGATAGGTCATTTCTTTTTTAATATTTACTATGGCCTAGAGAAAAACGCAAGTTCGCTATAAATTAGCTTAAAGTCCCTCTGTGGCCAAATGCAGATTAGGCCTTTAATCAAAGCTAACTTCAAAGCGGTTGCAGTCAGCACCTCCTAGAGTGCTGTTGAGAAGTGTGATTTCGACACGATTATCAAAATAGGCCTGGAGAAAATATTGGATATTCAACAACCAGGCACGATTCTCTATGTTCTTGCCAAAATAATCTCGGGATCTCTGATTGGTGTTGCAAGAGAAGACGGTTTTGCGATGGTTTGAAGATTCTATTTGGTAGTGGAAATTTCTTTCAATGGAATTGATTTGGTGGTTGATGAAATGGGGTAGGGTTTTGGCATTGCCCTTGAATTGGCCAAGGCATTCGCGGCAGTTTTCGGCCGCCAGGGGTTTAATCCATAGATACCCAGCTTTATGATCGCAGATTTTATCGGAGAGGAGGTTTACAATTTCAGCACTGAGATAAGTCTTGGCCTGGGTGAGCAGTGTTTTTGATAATTGAAACGAAGACAAAACATCCTCAAAATCATCACTACTGAGGTGATGGCCCAGTTTGAGGATGATCTCTGGCCGTGAACCTCGATTACCGAGTGCATTCTGTGAAAAGGCGATTTCTCCGCGAAACTGTCTGGCCAAAGTATCCAGACAAACCTGGCGTTGGTCGAGCAACTCCAGGGAAAGGTTGAAAGTGTTTAAGAACTTAAACAGATTGTCGTATTCCAAATGGAGAAAAGAGGGGGCGGCCGGAACTTTGGCCACTTCAAAACTTTGGGCATGGGAAATTCCCAGGGCCTCACGACATTCTTCCCAAGACTGTTCCATTCGCTGTATATTTAAAGTCCGCTCGTTTTGATTCATTTTCATCCCCTTTCTCGTTTCAAATGGGTTTTTCCCAAAGTGGTATTTTTTAGGCGCAAAGCAGTATCGCAGTTTTTTAACCGAGAGATGAGAGGGCCTGACACCAGTTTAATTTTTTGGCCAAAATTTCCTGGGAAAAACAGTCAAAAATACTCTAAAGATGAAAAATTGGAGTATTTCACTGTTGTGCAGTAATGGATGTGCTTCATTGTTAAGTGGGAAAGTTGTAATAATTTCAATAATTTATAGTTTTTTGGCGGCCTTGTTGCATAAATCGGGATTAGAGTTGCGGAGGCCCCACAGGAAAGGAAAAATTTTGCTATCCAGTGGGAATGGCCATAGTCCGAGGCATTCCGAGACGAGTCATACAATTCAGCACCATCGTCTTTATCTCTGCTTCCGCCACCTGGGTGGCCATCTTCCTCGACAACAGCGAAGGCCCTAGCAGCTTTTTAAAGCGGAACATCTGGGTTTCCACTAAACTCCGCCTGTGATAACCCACTCTCTTCTTCCAACTCCTCTTACTCGAACTCTCCCAAAGTTCTCTCACTATCCTATTCCTCTGTGCCAAACCTGGCGTAGGCGCTCGCGCCAGCGAAGTTCCCCCTCGCAAATCAATAATCGCCTTCCCTCCTTTGGCATCTATCGACTCAAAACATTCCCTATACATATACGCCGCATCCGCAAACGCTTCTTTAATTTGGGGAATATCTTTAATCAAACTCGGAAGCGTTTTTCCATCCGTTCTATTTGACTCTGTTAATTCCATCGACACTATCTCAAACGATTGGGGATTCACTGCCAAATGCAGCTTGCGCCAAGTCCGCCTTTTCGATTTCCCATGAATCCTCATTTTCCATTCCCCTTCCCCGTACACTTTAAGGCCAGTGGAATCCACCACAACATTAATAGGCCTGCGGATATTCTTGGCCTTGGAGGGAATTTTGATACTGCTGGAGCGACGGCAAAGCTGGGTATAGCTGGGCACAGGTAGCGCCAAACCCAACTGTTCAAAGAGTCCTTCAATCAAACCTTGAGTGGTGCGCAGGGGAAGGTTGAATCGAGCGCGGAGGGTGAGGCATAAGAGGATGCAAGTTTCGCTAAAAAAATATGGCCTCCCTTTCCGACTTTCCGTGTCAGCAAACCAGGATTGGATGGCATCCTCATTAAACCATAGGGTGATATTGCCTCGATTGATGAGGGCACGATTATATTGACTCCAATTTTGGATTTTATATGCTACCTTTGACATCGCCGGCCTCCTTGCTTTTTTCCAAAATATAGGATGCCGGCATTTTCCTCTTATTTCAACGCTTTAACCTGCCTCATTTACGCAACAAGGCCTCCAAATTTCGCTAACTTACTGAAATAAAAGAGACTTTCTACGCTTTTATGCTTTCCGTTAATTTCCTTTAGTACCCATTTTTTAGCCTTGTTTTCCAAGAACCGGCCGTACTGGGGCCATATCAATTGGCAGGATAAGGCAGTTCTCGCCAATAGTGAATAAGCACTATTTGGAGAATAGTTGAATGTTTTATGCTAAAAACTCAAAATAAGGCTAACAAATCCAAAGGATGAGTTGCTTTTTTGAATATGAAAAAAAATAAAGAAAAAAAGATAGGCCTAGATTGGTTTGATGAAAAAAACTTATTTTCATGTAATAGCTATGAAAGTCTCCAAATCTTTCTTCTCTGCAATAACTTGCTTCCAGATTTTTTCTTGGAAAGTGAAACCAAGAAAAGTAATAATGAGTTTTTTTTCACTGCAAAAATTGACACTCAAAAGAAATGGACTAACGGAAATTATATCACCGCTAATGAAATAATTTATCCCTTGCAGAAGGTTTTAAAATCTAAAAGTTTAATTTCTCAAATATTGTTGCACAATATACAATCTTTATCTTTGGAAAAAGACAAACTGGCCATAGAGCTTCATGCTGAACTTGATACTTCCATTTTGCGTTTGCCATTTTTGACTCCTAAAAAGAAGAATGAGTTTCATAAAATGAAACTTATACATAAAACGAGTGAATTTCTTCATTTTTCACCAAACCAGCATTTAAACTATGATTCCGAAGATTTAGTCTTTTTTCGTATTCGTGACCCATTGGAAAATTTCAATCTTTATCGTATGGGATATTTAGATTGTGTGTGCGATACAGCTTTTCCGTTTGATATGGTTCCATTTATCAATGAATCAATAGAAATCCACAATACAGGCCTTTATATGATTTTGCGTTTTGGTAATGATTTTATTTGCAATAAAAGTTTTAGAATAAAAATTTATGAAAAATTAAAAACACTCAAACTTCCTAGCTATTTAAATGGCCTAAGGTCTTGTATGAATAATTTAACTTGTTCTCTACAAGAAAACATATTAAATGAAAATAAATGGGAGAAAGAAGAAATCTTTTCCCCTCATTTAAAAAGTGATGAGTCTTTAAGTCTTGTTTATGATGATTACTACCCTAATTCTATGATTGCTTTCTGTGTAAAAGGCCATCTTGAACAAGCAGGGTATAAAATCAATCTTGTTAGGAAAAAATTTGAAGATAAAATCAGCAATTTCGATCTTAAATTAGAAATATTGTGTGGGAAAATAAATTCAAAATATATGAGATATTTTATGATGTGTGAACTTGAAACTTTAAGGCAAGAAAAAGAAATTTTTAATAAATATTGCAGATTATTGTTCAATTTTCTTTTTGAAAAAACAAAAGAACAAAAATATTTCTTTAACAAAATGGAAAAAATTCTTGATGAAAATGCCATTTATTTTCCAGTTTGCTTTATTCCAAGTATCTCTATAGGTAACAACCCTTTTGTTTTAGGCCTTAGTGAAGGAAAAGTTAGGGTTGAGAAGAGATATTAGGGCCTCTTTTTCTACAAAACCAAGTTTTTTATAAAGTTTCAATGGCAAACTATTTACCTCGGATTCAATGACCATAATCGCTTTAGAGTTTCTGCGTTTTATCCAATGAAATGCTTGATGCATAAGTGAACGACAGATATTTTTGCCTCTATAGTCTGGATGTGTTTCAATATTTTGAAACCTTCCAAAGACTTCTGTAAGAAAAATCCCTAAATCACCGATTAGTTTTC
This sequence comes from Bdellovibrionales bacterium, assembly GCA_965243065.1. Classification (GTDB taxonomy): domain Bacteria; phylum Bdellovibrionota; class Bdellovibrionia; order Bdellovibrionales; family UBA1609; genus JANQSP01. The sequence continues at coordinate 7,619 of CBDETO010000002.1, read as the reverse complement.
CTGAATCATACGCTCCCAACCAAGTCCCTTTGTTGGACGAAACTATTTTTTTATAGCTAAAAAACTTTTTTTCTGTAAATTTTCTGTAATTCTCATACTCTCCACCACTGTTCCCGATCAAAACTTGTAAATCTATAAGTTCTTTCCACTCTGAATCAGTTTGAATTTCTTTTAAAGTGATATTGTCGTTACAAAGAGAAGGAGGAGGCATTTCACTAAGAGTTAAAATAATGGTTTTATCTACATGAAATCCTCCTTCCACAAATTCATCTAAATTTGATTCTTCCCCTAAATCCCAAGTAAAAGCAGCATGGTTAATAGATTCTCTATGGCCAAATTCATCTTTAAAGGCATCAATCCATTTTTTTCTATCGGTTTTTTTGGGCGGATTGTCAAATATAAGATAATTCCCCCAGTAATATTCGGGATTGTCTGGTGTATGAATGGCAAAATAATTCTCTTTTGGTGTTACATTTCCAAAAAATTGGTGAAAAAAAAGATTAGTCTTTAACCCAATTGATTTTATTTGTTTCATTTATCTCCTCTCTTGCTCATCTCTAAAAATAGAATTTTCCCATGCTCGCTAAATATAGCACCTTCTTTAAGACTATAGAGGGCCTCTTTAAGAAGTTTTTGATTGCTTTTTAGTAAAGATTCTGTTTGCTCTCTGTATAGTTTTTCAACACTTTTATCATTGATAATTTTTTCTAATACCTCGCAAACTCTGCAGAGGACGAAAGCACTATGCAGAACCGCTGATTGAGGGCGTTTTAATTTCCGAAACGGAGATTTTAGATATTGTTGTCCTCGAACGACAAGAGGATCAACCAATTGTCGAATGAATAATTCAATATGGCTTGCTTCGTGAACGAGAGTATCAATTAAAAGAGGAATTGTCCAATTAATACCGGAATCTATTAAAACAAATCCTAACACATGGGCAATGGACGCCCCATAAAAATCTCCACCCTGACAAATAGTTATTGTTCTAATCATTTTCTCAACAAGAATTTTGAAATCTTTTGCAGAATTAGAAAGAATTTCAAGGGCAGTTTGAATTTTAATGTTAATGGCCTCATCATACTCTTTAAATGTAACTTTAGACAGTTCTGTGGACTCTTGAACTGAGGTCTCGTTGAAATAATCAACAATTTTTTTTATCCAGTTTTCAGAACTTTCGTTGTAATAATAAATTTCAATAGAATTGTCTTCGTTATTATAAGATTTATTAGGAAGCGAATCATTGAAAAGTATTTCCCAGCATAATTTGGGGTGGGTTATTGCATTACCTCTTAAATCATGCTGTGTAGGTGTGTTACTTTTTTTTAATAGATATTTGTGCCAAAGAACAATTTCAAAATTTATGATGTTAATATTGGGAGAGATATTTGAAATCAGGTAAGACAAGTTTTTATTATCCATAGTTTATTCTCTCCAATTCTTTTAAATAAGAAGTGTCAAATATAATTCTTTTATCTTTTGTTAGGGGTTCATTTGTTCCATAAAAATATATAAGTATTTCATTACTCATTATAGATGAGGCCATTGAATTTGTAGTTGAAATGGAATAATCGCAAGGTTTCACTTGATTTTTAATCGAACTGTAAATATCTTCTAGTTTTGAAATAAAATTGTTATGGGCCTTTTTTGTGATGAGGAAAGGCCCAAGAGATAAGATATTATTTCCAACTGAACCAAACAAAGATACTATTTCTTTTTCTAATGAAAACTTGGCCACCCATAATTGAGCTAAAATGGGAGGAATATCTACGCCACACACAATAAGGTCGGGTTTCTCTTCAAATATATTTCTTAATGTTTCCAAACTATCTACTTTTATTTTTTTTGAACATATTTCAATTTTTGAATTTAAGAGTTTAAGTTTTTTCTCTAATGCGTTTGTTTTAGTTTCTCCTATTTGGTTTCGATCGAAAGGAAATTGCCTATTGAGATTTGTTTCGTCTACAGTATCAAAATCAACAAGTGTGAATTTCAAAAAACCAGAAGTGGCCAAATGAAAAGCAATATTTGCTCCTATTCCACCGCAACCTAAAATAGCAATACTGGCATTTGAATTAAAACGGAATTCATCTATCCCATCGTGATTAAAGTTAAAATATCGATAACTCTTTTCAAGAAAAGTTCCTTCATATTCTAAAGATTCTTGTCTCACGAGACCATTTTTAATAAGTTGTTCGATTAGTTTTTTTGTACTAGAATTACTTTTTAGCTGAAAAAATTGTTTTTGTTCAATTCCATTTTCAAGATTTTCAAGCAATAAAATAAGTTTTTTTGGAGGGTCTTTTAATAAAAAATCGTTTTTCCCCTTTACTAACAATTTCCCATTTTTTAGATGAACAAGGTCTGCTTGTAATCTCCAAATCATACATATTCCTTTTATTTTGTATATCTTTGATATATTTTTTTAGGTGTGGCTGCGATAAAAATTAACGCTAAAAATGGAAATATCCCCAAAGATGAAATGCTTAATTTAATACTAAAATTTTTAGAAAATTGAGCAAAAAATAAGTAGCCTAAAGCAATAAAAACTGTATCAAGAAAGCTAATAAATGAAAGTGCGCTTGCTCTAACCGAATCATTTTTAATGATGCTATTAACATAGTTTTGAAGAGAAATATTGAGATTGATGACAATGATACTAATAATTAAAAAAGATACCATAGATATGACATAAGAACCCACAATGTTTGCTGTAACCAAAAACAAAAAGGCCCCTATCGTTAGGATTAAGTTTTTTCTTTTGTATTCTAAAACCTGATTTTGCAATAATACTACGAAAATAGCACTAACTAATTCTATAGAACTTATGCTTACTCCCGTCGTCTCAAGATTTTTTCCATATTCTTTAAATAAAAGTTGACTGTTGACAAAAAAAGGAGTCATACAACCATACACAAGAGAAATAGGAAGAGCAAGAGGAAAAATTTCTTTTGCTTGTTTTAAAAAAAGTGACATTTTAAATTTATTTTTATGAAAATCAATAGTGTTTGAGTTTTCCTTAGGAAAACTCAAAATAACAGGCAAAGCTGATATGATAACTATTGATGTTGAATAATAAACTATGGCCCAATTAAACGCTTCCTTTATATAAGGCCCTAGGGCCATGGCAGTTGCAAGGGAGACACTGTCAAGGAAACTATTTATAGCTAAAATTTTAGGAAATGATCTCTCATTATTTTCATTTTTTATTGATTGATAAATCAATGCGTTTAGTGAACCTGAAATAAAAGAAAAAGATAATGAATACAAGATAAAGCTAAGGACGAGAATACCATAATTTTCAACAAATACAGTTTGTAAAATTAAGGATAGTGATTTTAGCAAAATGCCTGTGGCTAAAGATATTTTTTTACCATAGTAATCACCAAATATTCCTGTTGGGATTTCCATAAAAAAAATGCTGCAAAAAAGAATTACTTGTAAATACGAAACTTGAGATATTGAATGTCCATTTTCTGTAAAATAAATAAAAAATATGGCCCTTTCTAAAGAAAATGCATTTAAAATGGTAAATATGAAAAAATTTTTATATTGCATCATGTAATCTGAACCTATTTGACTGTTTTTTGACAATTTCTCTGGCCAATCCTTTTTATTATCAGCAAAGCTTATTTGCGCATTGCTTTAAAAGTCTACTTCTTCTAATTTGAGTAAATAAGCAATGAATATCACAGTAAATAGCTATAAATTAAAAACTTTATGCCATGAATTGAAATTTGACCAGTAATTCAAAAACAATAAGATTGATTTTTTTGCAATGCTATATTTTAAAATGAACTCAGTAAAAACATGTTATAACCAATAGAGTCAATCACCAAAATAAGGAAGAAGAGATTTAATTTGACTAATTTCATTCAATCATTTATTCTCTCACTCAATGGCCCTTATACTTATTGGTGGGCCTGGGATCATAAAACCATAGGGAGGATTGAATGAACGAAAACCAAGAGTCATCTTCTTTTGAGCAAGAACTTGAAACACTTGATTTCAGTGCTCTATTAGAAAATGCTGAAATTGACCCTGAATTAAAGGTTCCTGTTCACAGGTGTTAAATTTCCTTTAGTGGAACTTTAATTCTAAAAAGTTTGCGCTATAAATAATGTTCTAAAATATGGCGCAAATTTTTATCGTTTGTTTGGGCTTGCCTTGAAAAAGTGTAGATTTTTCCCGTTCATCGCTAAAAATCTCAAGGTATATGGCCTATATGAGCCTTAAGGCCTATAAAATGATAACCGCCTCAGCACCTCTTTGGCCCTGGCGATTGCCTATTTTGAAAAGGCCACCCCAGGATTGAATATCTTTCTTTAAACTATAGAGTCCAAGTCCGTTGCCGTTCTTTTTTCCGTAGCTAAAACCTCGCTCCCCAATGCGGGGGAGAATATTCTCGTCGATGCCAGTCCCCTCGTCGCTAATGCAAATCTTTATCTTTTCGCCCTCTTTGCTCATTTCAATTTGGATCGTTCCAGTAGCGTTCATGGCCTCGATGGCATTATTGAGAATATTGTGGATTGCCGATTTAAAATCCAACGGGACAATGCGTTTAGCGTAACTGCGAGAAAATGCACATACCTTGATCGGTAAAATCTCGATCTTTTTATTGTCTGCGCACTGGATTTTAGTCTCATGGCAAGCAAGTTCTACGATTTCATAGAGATTGCTGAGAATCAATGTCCGTTTGTTATTGTAGTTTTCTAGGGCATCGGTGATAGAAGATTCAATTTCCTGTGTGGCACTTTTCGCCGTGGCCTCGCTTTGGCCACTGTCATCTTCTTTAATCATTGGCAACACGGTTTGAAGGGTGCTCAAGGGAGTTCTAATATTGTGTAGAATTTTTTGAGAAAGATCGTTTAAAATTGCCTCTCTGGTATTTTTGGAAATTTTTTCTTTGAGGACTTCCAAGGCATTTGAAAGTTTTTTGATGGCCATGAACGATGCGCTAAATTCTTGGGGTATATTTTGATCGAGAGTGCCCCCTCCGAGCAATTTGTTCAAAAGCAGAATAAAGCGATCCAGGTAGAGATTCATACCCAGGAGTGTGAGTAAAGTCAAAACACCAGCAAAGATCAAATTGAAAAGAATTATCATTAAAAATTGGGGCGTTTGCAGAAAGTAAGTCCAGTTGGACTGAAAGACAATTTGTGCCAAAAGTCTCGAATTGACAGGGAGGCACACCAAATAATTGTTCCCTGAATTTTCAAAATATGAGGTGTCTAAATCCTCTCGGCAGCGCAAGACTTCCGTCTCATTGTTGGAGGTGATAACTTCTTTCATCGCTAAATCGTAAAATAGGATAGACTGAGTTTGTGATCCCATCGGCACATTTTTACTGGATAATTGTTCCATCGCCCGACGATAATTCCCTTCGGCCATATCACGGGATAAAAATTCTATGGCCGTATGGGATTGGGAGAGGATGGATTTCCCTAAAAAATCCCGCTTGTGCCAATAAAGCACGGCACAGGTTAAAACGAGGTTGAGCGAAATGGCCGAGGCCACTACCAAAAAAATGAGCCTCTTCTTGCTCAAATAAAAATGTTTAGGCAACCGGATGAACTTCGCCACGCTTGCGCTCCTCTCTATCTTCTCCCAAAGCACCAGGCCCAAATTCCCAAAAATCTTCTCGGGTGAGTTGGATGGAATGTCCCGGTAAATTGTGATTTCTCAAATCAAAAATACAAAGTTTGTCATATTTGAAACTTTGGGTAGTTTTGGCCTCTTTTTTGAGCATCCGAATATTGGCCTTATCCCCTGGAAAGAAGGCCTGGGGGGCATCTTTATTTTGGGCGTAATAATGAAAGTGATCACTAAAGTTTTTGATGGTGTCCGTTTGAAATGCGATATTTTTATCTAGCTTTTGATATTCCCAAAAAAATCTCCACGCGGCCTTGTTGCATAAATCGGGATTAGAGTTGCGGAGGCCCCACAGGAAAGGAAAAATTTTGCTATCCAGTGGGAATGGCCATAGTCCGAGGCATTCCGAGACGAGTCATACAATTCAGCACCATCGTCTTTATCTCTGCTTCCGCCACCTGGGTGGCCATCTTCCTCGACAACAGCGAAGGCCCTAGCAGCTTTTTAAAGCGGAACATCTGGGTTTCCACTAAACTCCGCCTGTGATAACCCACTCTCTTCTTCCAACTCCTCTTACTCGAACTCTCCCAAAGTTCTCTCACTATCCTATTCCTCTGTGCCAAACCTGGCGTAGGCGCTCGCGCCAGCGAAGTTCCCCCTCGCAAATCAATAATCGCCTTCCCTCCTTTGGCATCTATCGACTCAAAACATTCCCTATACATATACGCCGCATCCGCAAACGCTTCTTTAATTTGGGGAATATCTTTAATCAAACTCGGAAGCGTTTTTCCATCCGTTCTATTTGACTCTGTTAATTCCATCGACACTATCTCAAACGATTGGGGATTCACTGCCAAATGCAGCTTGCGCCAAGTCCGCCTTTTCGATTTCCCATGAATCCTCATTTTCCATTCCCCTTCCCCGTACACTTTAAGGCCAGTGGAATCCACCACAACATTAATAGGCCTGCGGATATTCTTGGCCTTGGAGGGAATTTTGATATTGCTGGAGCGACGGCAAAGCTGGGTATAGCTGGGCACAGGTAGCGCCAAACCCAACTGTTCAAAGAGTCCTTCAATCAAACCTTGAGTGGTGCGCAGGGGAAGGTTGAATCGAGCGCGGAGGGTGAGGCATAAGAGGATGCAAGTTTCGCTAAAAAAATATGGCCTCCCTTTCCGACTTTCCGTGTCAGCAAACCAGGATTGGATGGCATCCTCATTAAACCATAGGGTGATATTGCCTCGATTGATGAGGGCACGATTATATTGACTCCAATTTTGGATTTTATATGCTACCTTTGACATCGCCGGGCCTCCTTGCTTTTTTCCAAAATATAGGATGCCGGCATTTTCCTCTTATTTCAACGCTTTAACCTGCCTCATTTACGCAACAAGGCCTCTCCACGCCTCTAAATAGGCCTTATCTATGGCCTGCTCAATATCTTCATGGCAACCATAACCAAATATCTTGTAAGGAGGGCGAATGGCACAAGAGAGATAGCAACAGATAACAAAGAGGCCATAGGGGTTGGGGAGACAATAAATTTTGGACTCAAGGCCATGATAAATACCCGATGCCCAATTGATAAATCCTCGCTTATGCGTTATGGGAATTTCTAAACAGGGTTTCTTTTTAAACCAGTAATTGAGGATCACTTGTCTTTCGATCAATTCCCGATAGGAGGAAAACAGGCCATCTTTCAAGTTGAGCGAAAAACTTAACCCGTTGGAATTTTTTAATTCGCACGATCTCGTTGTCGCAGCTTTTCCCCATTCCACGATTTTACAAGAGGAATCTTTTTTATAAAGGGGGATGCGCTCAAACAATTCACCAACGCAACGAATTTGGGCCATATTATTTTCATGCCCTTCACCGCTCGATTCGATAATCTGATCGTGAAGTCTAAGTTCTCCAATATACCAAAAGAAAGGCGACAAAGTGGGGCAACCGTTAGTTTTTTGAATCTTGAGTTTTTTCTCTTTCATCAGGCGAGCAATCGCCAATTTCACATCAATGATATTATAGGC
>CBDETO010000001.1:0-6894 GCA_965243065.1 Bdellovibrionales bacterium | reverse complement strand
TAACATATTTTTGATCAATTTTTAGGCAAAAAATTTACAGATAAGTTTTAAACTTAGCTTTTGACATATTTATTTGAAATTTACAAAGCATTTTAATGTCTATTTTCAGTGATAGTTATGTCCCTAAAAGGAAGCATACCATTTGACTTGACAAGAGTCCAAAGTTTGTTCCTTGCTTTGCATCGAGTTTATCCCCTATCCCTCTATGAAAGGCTCATTTTAGAAACAGCCTCAAATAACGCTAACAGTAGCACTCTCTAATTAGGTCATGTTGACCCGTTGAGTTCCGTTGGGTCACACAAGCCGTTACGAGTCAGCTCATACCATTTTGGGCAATATTGGCAGTTTTCGTCTATTATTATAATTAGCCATGCGTCTGAGGACGATGTAATGTTTATATGTACCCTCAGCGGGTACAGCAGTCCTGAAAGGGATAATACATGACCTGGTTTGTCCAAAACAGTCTAAAACAGGTTTAAATAACTTGTAATAGCTGTTTTTAGCTCAAAAAAGTCATTTCCGTAAAAGTTGAATTTTCGGTCATCTCATGTTAACCCCTTCAGGACTGAAGATTTTCCGATTTTTCCAAGTATAAAATTGATATTTTGGGTACATCTATTAAATAAATCAAGAAAAATTCAATATACATGGCATGGTTTCTTTAATGGTATGTATGCAACCAACATAGATTTGACCTTAAGTACAACATCTAACGTTGACCCATTTCAACTTACGATTGAAGTTATTGGCCGATACTTAACATATTTTTGATCAATTTTTAGGCAAAAAATTTACAGATAAGTTTTAAACTTAGCTTTTGACATATTTATTTGAAATTTACAAAGCATTTTAATGTCTATTTTCAGTGATAGTTATGTCCCTAAAAGGAAGCATACCATTTGACTTGACAAGAGTCCAAAGTTTGTTCCTTGCTTTGCATCGAGTTTATCCCCTATCCCTCTATGAAAGGCTCATTTTAGAAACAGCCTCAAATAACGCTAACAGTAGCACTCTCTAATTAGGTCATGTTGACCCGTTGAGTTCCGTTGGGTCACACAAGCCGTTACGAGTCAGCTCATACCATTTTGGGCAATATTGGCAGTTTTCGTCTATTATTATAATTAGCCATGCGTCTGAGGACGATGTAATGTTTATATGTACCCTCAGCGGGTACAGCAGTCCTGAAAGGGATAATACATGACCTGGTTTGTCCAAAACAGTCTAAAACAGGTTTAAATAACTTGTAATAGCTGTTTTTAGCTCAAAAAAGTCATTTCCGTAAAAGTTGAATTTTCGGTCATCTCATGTTAACCCCTTCAGGACTGAAGATTTTCCGATTTTTCCAAGTATAAAATTGATATTTTGGGTACATCTATTAAATAAATCAAGAAAAATTCAATATACATGGCATGGTTTCTTTAATGGTATGTATGCAACCAACATAGATTTGACCTTAAGTACAACATCTAACGTTGACCCATTTCAACTTACGATTGAAGTTATTGGCCGATACTTAACATATTTTTGATCAATTTTTAGGCAAAAAATTTACAGATAAGTTTTAAACTTAGCTTTTGACATATTTATTTGAAATTTACAAAGCATTTTAATGTCTATTTTCAGTGATAGTTATGTCCCTAAAAGGAAGCATACCATTTGACTTGACAAGAGTCCAAAGTTTGTTCCTTGCTTTGCATCGAGTTTATCCCCTATCCCTCTATGAAAGGCTCATTTTAGAAACAGCCTCAAATAACGCTAACAGTAGCACTCTCTAATTAGGTCATGTTGACCCGTTGAGTTCCGTTGGGTCACACAAGCCGTTACGAGTCAGCTCATACCATTTTGGGCAATATTGGCAGTTTTCGTCTATTATTATAATTAGCCATGCGTCTGAGGACGATGTAATGTTTATATGTACCCTCAGCGGGTACAGCAGTCCTGAAAGGGATAATACATGACCTGGTTTGTCCAAAACAGTCTAAAACAGGTTTAAATAACTTGTAATAGCTGTTTTTAGCTCAAAAAAGTCATTTCCGTAAAAGTTGAATTTTCGGTCATCTCATGTTAACCCCTTCAGGACTGAAGATTTTCCGATTTTTCCAAGTATAAAATTGATATTTTGGGTACATCTATTAAATAAATCAAGAAAAATTCAATATACATGGCATGGTTTCTTTAATGGTATGTATGCAACCAACATAGATTTGACCTTAAGTACAACATCTAACGTTGACCCATTTCAACTTACGATTGAAGTTATTGGCCGATACTTAACATATTTTTGATCAATTTTTAGGCAAAAAATTTACAGATAAGTTTTAAACTTAGCTTTTGACATATTTATTTGAAATTTACAAAGCATTTTAATGTCTATTTTCAGTGATAGTTATGTCCCTAAAAGGAAGCATACCATTTGACTTGACAAGAGTCCAAAGTTTGTTCCTTGCTTTGCATCGAGTTTATCCCCTATCCCTCTATGAAAGGCTCATTTTAGAAACAGCCTCAAATAACGCTAACAGTAGCACTCTCTAATTAGGTCATGTTGACCCGTTGAGTTCCGTTGGGTCACACAAGCCGTTACGAGTCAGCTCATACCATTTTGGGCAATATTGGCAGTTTTCGTCTATTATTATAATTAGCCATGCGTCTGAGGACGATGTAATGTTTATATGTACCCTCAGCGGGTACAGCAGTCCTGAAAGGGATAATACATGACCTGGTTTGTCCAAAACAGTCTAAAACAGGTTTAAATAACTTGTAATAGCTGTTTTTAGCTCAAAAAAGTCATTTCCGTAAAAGTTGAATTTTCGGTCATCTCATGTTAACCCCTTCAGGACTGAAGATTTTCCGATTTTTCCAAGTATAAAATTGATATTTTGGGTACATCTATTAAATAAATCAAGAAAAATTCAATATACATGGCATGGTTTCTTTAATGGTATGTATGCAACCAACATAGATTTGACCTTAAGTACAACATCTAACGTTGACCCATTTCAACTTACGATTGAAGTTATTGGCCGATACTTAACATATTTTTGATCAATTTTTAGGCAAAAAATTTACAGATAAGTTTTAAACTTAGCTTTTGACATATTTATTTGAAATTTACAAAGCATTTTAATGTCTATTTTCAGTGATAGTTATGTCCCTAAAAGGAAGCATACCATTTGACTTGACAAGAGTCCAAAGTTTGTTCCTTGCTTTGCATCGAGTTTATCCCCTATCCCTCTATGAAAGGCTCATTTTAGAAACAGCCTCAAATAACGCTAACAGTAGCACTCTCTAATTAGGTCATGTTGACCCGTTGAGTTCCGTTGGGTCACACAAGCCGTTACGAGTCAGCTCATACCATTTTGGGCAATATTGGCAGTTTTCGTCTATTATTATAATTAGCCATGCGTCTGAGGACGATGTAATGTTTATATGTACCCTCAGCGGGTACAGCAGTCCTGAAAGGGATAATACATGACCTGGTTTGTCCAAAACAGTCTAAAACAGGTTTAAATAACTTGTAATAGCTGTTTTTAGCTCAAAAAAGTCATTTCCGTAAAAGTTGAATTTTCGGTCATCTCATGTTAACCCCTTCAGGACTGAAGATTTTCCGATTTTTCCAAGTATAAAATTGATATTTTGGGTACATCTATTAAATAAATCAAGAAAAATTCAATATACATGGCATGGTTTCTTTAATGGTATGTATGCAACCAACATAGATTTGACCTTAAGTACAACATCTAACGTTGACCCATTTCAACTTACGATTGAAGTTATTGGCCGATACTTAACATATTTTTGATCAATTTTTAGGCAAAAAATTTACAGATAAGTTTTAAACTTAGCTTTTGACATATTTATTTGAAATTTACAAAGCATTTTAATGTCTATTTTCAGTGATAGTTATGTCCCTAAAAGGAAGCATACCATTTGACTTGACAAGAGTCCAAAGTTTGTTCCTTGCTTTGCATCGAGTTTATCCCCTATCCCTCTATGAAAGGCTCATTTTAGAAACAGCCTCAAATAACGCTAACAGTAGCACTCTCTAATTAGGTCATGTTGACCCGTTGAGTTCCGTTGGGTCACACAAGCCGTTACGAGTCAGCTCATACCATTTTGGGCAATATTGGCAGTTTTCGTCTATTATTATAATTAGCCATGCGTCTGAGGACGATGTAATGTTTATATGTACCCTCAGCGGGTACAGCAGTCCTGAAAGGGATAATACATGACCTGGTTTGTCCAAAACAGTCTAAAACAGGTTTAAATAACTTGTAATAGCTGTTTTTAGCTCAAAAAAGTCATTTCCGTAAAAGTTGAATTTTCGGTCATCTCATGTTAACCCCTTCAGGACTGAAGATTTTCCGATTTTTCCAAGTATAAAATTGATATTTTGGGTACATCTATTAAATAAATCAAGAAAAATTCAATATACATGGCATGGTTTCTTTAATGGTATGTATGCAACCAACATAGATTTGACCTTAAGTACAACATCTAACGTTGACCCATTTCAACTTACGATTGAAGTTATTGGCCGATACTTAACATATTTTTGATCAATTTTTAGGCAAAAAATTTACAGATAAGTTTTAAACTTAGCTTTTGACATATTTATTTGAAATTTACAAAGCATTTTAATGTCTATTTTCAGTGATAGTTATGTCCCTAAAAGGAAGCATACCATTTGACTTGACAAGAGTCCAAAGTTTGTTCCTTGCTTTGCATCGAGTTTATCCCCTATCCCTCTATGAAAGGCTCATTTTAGAAACAGCCTCAAATAACGCTAACAGTAGCACTCTCTAATTAGGTCATGTTGACCCGTTGAGTTCCGTTGGGTCACACAAGCCGTTACGAGTCAGCTCATACCATTTTGGGCAATATTGGCAGTTTTCGTCTATTATTATAATTAGCCATGCGTCTGAGGACGATGTAATGTTTATATGTACCCTCAGCGGGTACAGCAGTCCTGAAAGGGATAATACATGACCTGGTTTGTCCAAAACAGTCTAAAACAGGTTTAAATAACTTGTAATAGCTGTTTTTAGCTCAAAAAAGTCATTTCCGTAAAAGTTGAATTTTCGGTCATCTCATGTTAACCCCTTCAGGACTGAAGATTTTCCGATTTTTCCAAGTATAAAATTGATATTTTGGGTACATCTATTAAATAAATCAAGAAAAATTCAATATACATGGCATGGTTTCTTTAATGGTATGTATGCAACCAACATAGATTTGACCTTAAGTACAACATCTAACGTTGACCCATTTCAACTTACGATTGAAGTTATTGGCCGATACTTAACATATTTTTGATCAATTTTTAGGCAAAAAATTTACAGATAAGTTTTAAACTTAGCTTTTGACATATTTATTTGAAATTTACAAAGCATTTTAATGTCTATTTTCAGTGATAGTTATGTCCCTAAAAGGAAGCATACCATTTGACTTGACAAGAGTCCAAAGTTTGTTCCTTGCTTTGCATCGAGTTTATCCCCTATCCCTCTATGAAAGGCTCATTTTAGAAACAGCCTCAAATAACGCTAACAGTAGCACTCTCTAATTAGGTCATGTTGACCCGTTGAGTTCCGTTGGGTCACACAAGCCGTTACGAGTCAGCTCATACCATTTTGGGCAATATTGGCAGTTTTCGTCTATTATTATAATTAGCCATGCGTCTGAGGACGATGTAATGTTTATATGTACCCTCAGCGGGTACAGCAGTCCTGAAAGGGATAATACATGACCTGGTTTGTCCAAAACAGTCTAAAACAGGTTTAAATAACTTGTAATAGCTGTTTTTAGCTCAAAAAAGTCATTTCCGTAAAAGTTGAATTTTCGGTCATCTCATGTTAACCCCTTCAGGACTGAAGATTTTCCGATTTTTCCAAGTATAAAATTGATATTTTGGGTACATCTATTAAATAAATCAAGAAAAATTCAATATACATGGCATGGTTTCTTTAATGGTATGTATGCAACCAACATAGATTTGACCTTAAGTACAACATCTAACGTTGACCCATTTCAACTTACGATTGAAGTTATTGGCCGATACTTAACATATTTTTGATCAATTTTTAGGCAAAAAATTTACAGATAAGTTTTAAACTTAGCTTTTGACATATTTATTTGAAATTTACAAAGCATTTTAATGTCTATTTTCAGTGATAGTTATGTCCCTAAAAGGAAGCATACCATTTGACTTGACAAGAGTCCAAAGTTTGTTCCTTGCTTTGCATCGAGTTTATCCCCTATCCCTCTATGAAAGGCTCATTTTAGAAACAGCCTCAAATAACGCTAACAGTAGCACTCTCTAATTAGGTCATGTTGACCCGTTGAGTTCCGTTGGGTCACACAAGCCGTTACGAGTCAGCTCATACCATTTTGGGCAATATTGGCAGTTTTCGTCTATTATTATAATTAGCCATGCGTCTGAGGACGATGTAATGTTTATATGTACCCTCAGCGGGTACAGCAGTCCTGAAAGGGATAATACATGACCTGGTTTGTCCAAAACAGTCTAAAACAGGTTTAAATAACTTGTAATAGCTGTTTTTAGCTCAAAAAAGTCATTTCCGTAAAAGTTGAATTTTCGGTCATCTCATGTTAACCCCTTCAGGACTGAAGATTTTCCGATTTTTCCAAGTATAAAATTGATATTTTGGGTACATCTATTAAATAAATCAAGAAAAATTCAATATACATGGCATGGTTTCTTTAATGGTATGTATGCAACCAACATAGATTTGACCTTAAGTACAACATCTAACGTTGACCCATTTCAACTTACGATTGAAGTTATTGGCCGATACTTAACATATTTTTGATCAATTTTTAGGCAAAAAATTTACAGATAAGTTTTAAACTTAGCTTTTGACATATTTATTTGAAATT